>JAGGVB010000113.1 GCA_021158245.1 bacterium
GAAGTATGTATATTCAACAATCGGTGCTTTCCGCAACGAGGAACAGATGTGTAATTAAAATAACACCTGCGGAAAATATCGATTCAGTTAAACAAGGCAGAGTGGATGTCCCTGTTGAAATTAATAACCCCGGATTTTTCAAACCTTTTGAACTTATTACGAAAACCTTCGGTATACCGGCTTATCATTCAATAGATCCTACTCCTGTTGTTGCATTCACTTTCCTTTTTATGTTCGGTTTGATGTTCGGCGATTTTGGCCACGGCGCCGTACTTGCTGTTATCGGGGGAATTCTTGCAGCAAGAACAACCAATGTGTCCTTCCGTAACGCCGGCCTTTTAATGGTTTATGCAGGCAGTTCAAGCATGATTTTCGGTTTGCTTTTCGGAAGTATTTTTGGAGTTGAACACTGGATACAACCCCTGTGGATGAGGCCGATGGAATCCATTTCTGATTTGTTCCGTGTTGCAATATACTTCGGTATAGGAATGATATCCCTCGCGATCCTTTTTAATATAATAAACGGCATAAGAGAAAGAGATATTGTTTCAGTTATTTTTGATAAAGCCGGTTTTCTATCAGGTATTATCTACTGGTGCGGTATAGCTGTGGCTGCAAGAGCAGTATCAACAAAACCAGTTCCGGATTTGCCTGTAATTGTGCCTCTTCTTATGCTGATTGCCGGTGTTCTTATATTTCTGCACGAACCTGTTGTTCAATTGGCAAGAGGGAAAAAGAAACTCTTTCCTGAAGGTGTTACAACAGGAGTAATGGGCGGAATTATCGAGGTACTTGAAATATCCCTTGGTTTTCTGGCCAATACTGTTTCATTTATTCGTATTGCAGCGTTCGGCCTTGCACATGCAGGGCTTTTTATGGCTATATTTTCTCTTTCAAAAAGTATGAACGGTGTTGCAGGGGGTACGGTTTCAGCACTAATTATTATAGTAGGGAATATTGGGATCATCTGTCTTGAGGGGCTGGTTGTTTCAATTCAGGCTGTACGTCTTGAGTTTTATGAGTTTTTCAGCCGTTTTTTCAGAGAATCTTCTCAATCTTATAAACCTCTGAAAAACGAAATTTTATCATAATTTTCTGGTTTGAATTTATAGAATGTCTAAAGGAGGATTCATTGTGAGAAACAAAGCTCAGAAAAATTTTAAAAAACAGCTTGTAAGCTTTGGTATGATTTTAATTTTTGTGTTCTTTATTGTAATGGGGCTTACAGGATTAAAAGCTGTTACACATGCTCAGGAGTCATCAGGTTCAGTACAACAGGCTGAAGTTCAGAACACTCCTCTTCATGATCCTGATGTGTACAAGTTTGCCTTTCTTGCAGCTGCAATTTCAGTAAGCGTCGGATCTCTGGGTGCAGGCCTTGCCGTAGGATATGTAGGAGCTGCTGCAATGGGCGCTTTGGGAGAAAAACCTGATCTTGCAGGTAAAGCGCTGCTTTTTGTGGGATTGGCAGAAGGAATTGCGATATACGGATTGATTATTGCTATTATGATTCTTGGCCGTGTGTAAGGAGATTTAATTTATGCGTTTTTATGTGATCGGCGATGAGGAGACAGTAATTGGTTTTCGTCTGGTCGGCATCAGCGGAACAGTAGTGAATAACAGGCAGGATGCTGAAGCTGCTATTAGAAAAGCGAGAGAAGATGAAAATCTGGGCATTATTTTAATTACAGAACGCATTGCTGATCTTGTCAAGGATATAGTTGAAGAGTTGTTGTTTACAACTGCTTTTCCATTAATTCTGGAGATTCCTGACAGAAATGGGCCTCTCAAAAACAGGGGGTCTGTAAGGGATATTGTTAAACATGCGGTAGGATTAAGTGTCTAATTTTATGTTGGAAATGGCTGAATGGTTAAAAATATGAATACTTCCGGAACAAATAAGCCTCCGGATGAGCTGTTGATCAGTTCAATAATCAGCGAAGCGAAGTTAAAAGCAGAAAAAATTGTGGATAGCGCTGAGAAAGAATCTGAAAGCATAATTTCAAAAGCTGAAAAAGAGGCTGAGCTCAAAAAAAAGGAAGCATTTAATAAAGCAGCTTCCGAAGAGGAAAAAATTAAAAGAAGGCTGCTGTCAGGAGTGCACCTTGAAATAAAGCAGAGATTGCTTAAAGAGAGAGAGGCTCTTATAAACAGAGTTATTGATGCTCTTTTGCAAAAGCTTGACAAATTAGTAGAGCATGAAATTTATATTGATATTTTAAAAGGATTCATACTGGAAGGTGTGAAATCACTTGATACTGATAAAGTTGTTGTATGCGGAGGCAGCGCAGAAAAGAAGCTTTTAAGTCATGAAATGCTGAAGAAAATTGAAAAATATGTTAAAGACAAAGAGAAAAGAGAAGTATCCTTAAAATTTTCTGATGATTTGATGAAATCCGGAGGAGTTTTATTACGCACTGTAAACGGTGAAAGAAGTTTTGATAACCGTTTCCCTGCTCGAATAGAGAGAATATTGCCTGAACTCAGGCTGGAGATTGTAAAAAGTTTTGAAAAAAAGCTCGGTTCAGATTTTATGGGTTATGGTAAATCGGGGAGATGACAGATTTGTATGACAGCATAGGAAAAGTAAGCCGTGTTTTAGGCCCGATAGTGTATGTAAAGGGTATTACTGATGCTCACATGATGGAATTGGTTGAAGTAGGCGAAGACAGGCTGATAGGAGAAATTATCAGATTAGACGGGCACACTGCTGCAGTTCAGGTTTATGAGGACACAACAGGATTAAAACCCGGCAGTAATGTTTACGGCTCAGGGATGCCGCTTTCAGTTGAGCTTGGCCCCGGCCTTATAGGTTCTATTTATGATGGTGTACAGCGCCCGCTTTATGAAATAAAGGTTATGAGCGGATTTTACATCCAAAAAGGGATTAAGGTAGCTCCCCTCAACCGAAAGAAGAAGTACGGATTTACACCTGAAATGAAAAAGGGCGATGCTGTTTTGCCCGGGCAGATTCTTGGGAAGATTCAGGAGTCAGAGAGAATTGTACATAAAGTACTTGTCCCTCCTGATGTGTCAGGAAAGATTAAATATATTGCACCTGAGGGTGATTATAAAATAGAGGATATTGTATGTAAGGTGGAGAATAAAGGCAAGTCTGCTGATATTCATTTTTTCCACAGATGGCCTGTACGTAAAGCTCGCCCCATTCAGAACAGGCTTGAACCCTCTGCACCCCTTATTACCGGACAGCGTGTAATTGATACGCTTTTCCCCGTTGCAAAAGGCGGCGCTGTTACAATCCCCGGAGGATTCGGTACAGGCAAAACATCTGTCGAGCACCAGATTGCAAAGTGGTCTGATGCTGATATTGTTGTATACATAGGATGCGGTGAGCGGGGAAATGAGATGACAGATGTTTTGAAACAGTTCCCTGAACTTGTAGATCCCCGTACCGGTAAATCCCTTATGGAGAGAACAATTCTTATAGCAAACACATCAAACATGCCTGTTGCTGCTAGAGAGGCATCAATATATACCGGAATTACAATAGCAGAGTACTACAGGGATCAGGGGTATCATGTTGCTGTTATGGCGGATTCTACTTCACGCTGGGCAGAAGCATTAAGAGAGCTTTCCGGCAGAATGGAAGAGATGCCTGCAGAAGAGGGATTCCCTGCATATCTTCCCACACGTCTTGCGGAATTTTATGAAAGGGCCGGAATTGTAAAGACCCTGGCAGGTGAAACCGGATCCGTATCGGTTGTCGGAGCTGTATCTCCTCCCGGAGGTGATTTTTCAGAGCCGGTAACACAGCATACAAAGAGATTTGTAAGGGCATTCTGGGCGCTTGACAGGGATCTGGCAAATGCACGGCACTATCCTGCAATTTCGTGGCTCGATTCCTATTCCGAATATGTTGAAGATGTAATCCCGTGGTGGCGGGAGAACGGCTCGCCAATGTGGGATACTTACAGAAAAGAGATGCTTGATCTTCTGCAGCAGGAGGCCAGGCTTCAGCAGGTAGTGAAACTTGTCGGTGCGGATGTCCTTCCTGATAAGCAGAGGCTTATATTAGATACGTGCAGGCTTTTTAAAACGACTTTTCTCCAGCAGTCTGCTTTTGACGAGATAGACAGATATTCCACTGTTGAAAAACAGGTAAAAATGTTAAAAATAATTGTTACATTTTATCAGCTTGGTAAAAAAGCGATTGAGCAGGGCGCGACTTTAATGAAGCTGAAGCGTATTAAAGTGTTAAGAGATATTTCAAGGATGAAGTTTGCAGTATCAAATGAAGAGTGTGAAAAACTTGATGAACTGCAGAAAAAGCTTGAACGGGAGATGAAGCATTTAGGAGAAATTTATGCCCGGTTCTAACTCAAAATACATAGATCTGCGTGAGTATCATGGAATAAACCGAATTGTGGGGCCTCTTGTTTTTATTGAGAATATTCACAATGTGGGATATAATGAACTTGTGGAAATACATGACTCAAATGGAGAAGAGCGTCTTGGCATTGTGCTTGAAACTGGCGAAGGTTATGCAGTTGTTCAGGTATTTGAAGGCACTTCCGGATTGACTCTTCCTGAAACTTCTGTACGATTTTCAGGTTCGCCCCTTACTATTCCTGTGACAGAAGAGATGCAGGGCAGGGTTTTTGACGGCCTGGGAAGGCCTATTGACGGCGGGCCTGAACCTGTTGCTGAGGAGAGAAGGGATGTGAACGGCCTTCCTGTTAATCCAACTGCAAGAAATTATCCCACAAAATTTATACAAACAGGAATATCTGCGATTGACGGAATGAATACTCTTGTCAGAGGGCAGAAACTGCCGGTATTTTCAGGTTCAGGTTTACCACACAACAATGTTGCTGCACAGATTGTAAGGCAGGCAAAGATAGTGGGAGAAGATGTATCTTTTGCGATTGTTTTTTGTGCAATGGGGGTAAAACATGATATTGCACGGATGTTTATAAATAACTTCAGAGATACCGGAGTTCTTGAAAAAGTAGTAATGTTTCTTTCTCTTGCTGACTCCCCTTCTGTTGAGAGGCTTGTTACACCCCGCTCTGCGCTTACAATGGCGGAATATCTCGCTTACGACCTTGGTATGCATGTTCTGGTAGTAATGACAGATATGACTAATTACTGTGAAGCTCTGCGTGAAATTTCAACAGTCAGAGGAGAGATTCCCTCAAGAAAGAGTTATCCGGGATATCTCTATTCGGATCTTGCTTCTCTGTACGAGCGTGCAGGTATAGTTGAAGGGTCTGAAGGATCAATTACTCAGATGCCGATTTTGACAATGCCCAATGATGACATATCTCATCCCGTGCCTGATTTGACCGGTTATATAACAGAAGGCCAGATTGTTCTTGAAAGAGAACTGCATCAAAAGGGGATTTATCCTCCAATAGCAGGGCTTCCGTCCCTTTCCCGTCTTATGAAGGATGGAATAGGGGAAGGTATGACCCGAAAGGATCATGCTCATCTTGCAAGCCAGCTTTTTGCAGCTTACGCAAAAGTGAAAGAAGTCAGAGCGCTCGCATCTGTAATCGGCGAGGAAGAGCTTACACCTCTTGATCATACTTATTTGAAATTCGGAGATGCTTTCGAGGAAAGGTTTTTATCTCAAAGGAAGGATGAAGACAGATCTATAGAGGAGACTCTTGACTTGGGCTGGGAAGTAGTTTCCCTGCTGCCCAAAGATGAGTTAACCCGTGTAACAGAAGAAGAGCTTGCCGAACATTATGTAAATCAGTCAGGTGAATAGAGGAGATTTTTTATGGTAAAGATTAATATAAGTGAATTCAGGCAGCGTTTTGATCCGGATCTCTGCAAAGGGATTGTAGAGATGTGTATTTCAAAGAAAAGCCCGCTTATCATTCTTCACAATGATGATCTTTACTATTCTATGATACTTGAGAAGCAATTTAAGGGTGATACACCCTACATGGTTATTGATTCTCTGATACCCAGCGATGATGACAAAATTGCGAGAAGCAGAACTGAAGTTCCGGTAAAAGTTGACTATATGTACAAAGGATTGATTTTTCATATCAGGTTTCATCTTATTCTTTATGGATTAACAGAACATGACGGAATGAAAGCAATCCTTTCAACACCGCCTCTAGATCTGCAAATTAAAACAGAGGGCTTTACAGGAAGGCCTAATATAGAGAATCCTCTCTGGGTCAAAATTCCTTTATTTAAAGAAGAAATAAGAGCTGATGTAAAATTGATAAGTGTAAAAGGTGTTATATTTGAAGACAGGCTTCTCGTTGATACCCTTCCTACACTTATCAAGTATGAAAGGATTCATCTTGATTTCGGCGATGATGAAATTTCAATAC
>JAGGVB010000114.1 GCA_021158245.1 bacterium
ATCTTGACAGAAGACAGGGGCTGATAAAAGATAAGTTCTTGGAGTTCAGCGGTTTTCCTGTTTTGTATTTTACGCAGCTGCTGGCATGGGCGCTGGGAGAAAAAATATCAACTCTTGGTTTTAATGATCACTATTTTAATCCCCGCACTGTACTTGAGAAAGTTGTAAAAGCTGAGGTTGCACAATGAGCGGAAACGGACCAAAAAAGAAGATAGGTGTTTTTGTATGCCACTGCGGTATTAACATTGCCGGTGTTGTGGATGTTGAAAAAGTTGCAAAAGAGCTTTCAAAATATGACGGTGTTGATTTTTCCGTTGATTATGTTTACATGTGTTCCGAACCCGGGCAGAAGCTTATTGAAGAAACTATTAAAGAGAAAAAACTTGATTCTGTAATTGTTGCGGCCTGTTCTCCCACTTTGCACGAGAGAACATTTCAGAACGTTATGATCCGTGCAGGGCTCAATCAGTATCAGGTCGAAATTGCAAATATCAGGGAGCAGGACAGCTGGGTACATCCTGACAGAGACGAGGCTACAATTAAGGCAGCCCGAATTGTAAAATCCATGATTGAGAAGGTCAGGAGAAATGAAAATCTGGTGCCTCTTGCCGTAGATATAACGAGACGTGCCCTTGTAATCGGGGGAGGAATAAGCGGTATTCAGGCTGCTCTTGACATCGCTGATCACGGATATGAAGTACTGCTTGTTGAAAAGGAGGCATCAATCGGAGGACACATGGTGCAGCTCTCCGAAACCTTTCCCACTCTTGACTGTTCTCAGTGTATTCTTACTCCCAAAATGGTGGAAGCGTCACGCCACCCCAAAATTAAAATCCTTACGTACCATGAGGTTGAATCAATTTCCGGATTTGTCGGGAATTTTAAGGTTAAAATTAAAAAGCGGCCAAGATTTGTGGATCCTGATGTCTGTACCTTGTGCGGTGAGTGTGAAAAAGTCTGCCCTCAGGTTGTGGCAGACGAATTTAACATGGGTTTAAGTTTCAGAAAAGCTATATACATGCCCTTTCCGCAGGCAATACCCGGAACTTATACGCTTGATATTGAAAGCTGCCTGGGGCTGCTGCCCATCCGCTGCGGAAAGTGCAGGGAAGCATGCGAACCCAATGCAATTAATTATGATGATCAGGAAGAGATTTTTGAGGAAGAAGTGGGAGCAGTTGTTGTAGCAACAGGTTATGATCTTTACGGTCTGGATAATCTCGGAGAATTTGGCGGAGAAAAATATGAAGACGTTATAAACGGCCTTGAGTTTGAGCGTATCCTTTCTGCATCAGGCCCCACAGGCGGGCAGGTCAGAAGGCCTTCTGACGGCAAGGTTCCTAAAAATATTGTATTTGTGCAGTGCTGCGGATCAAGGGATCCGGAAAACCACAACCCGTACTGTTCCAAAATCTGCTGTATGTACACAGCCAAACATGCCATGCTGTACAAACACAGAGTGCCTGACGGAAATGCAACTGTATTCTATATTGATGTCAGGACAGGAGGCAAAAACTTTGACGAGTTTTTTCAGAGGACAATAGAAGAGGAACATGTGCTTTATGTGAGAGGAAAGGTATCAAAGATTTTCAAAGAGGGAGACAAACTGATTGTCTGGGGTGTTGATACTCTTACAGGCAGAAAGGTTGAAATGGAAGCGGACATGGTTGTTCTTGCCATGTCAATGGTTCCTTCGGAAAACGTTGATGAACTTCTGAAAAAATTAAAAATTTCCGCGGATGCAAACGGCTTTTTATCTGAAGCTCATCCCAAACTGAGACCTGTTGAGAGCCTTAATGCAGGGTTTTTCCTGGCAGGATGTGCGCACGGACCCAAAGATATTCCGGAAACAGTTGCTCAGGCTTCGGCAGCAGCAGCCAAGGTGGGTGACCTGTTTGCACAGGAAAAACTTTATCATGAACCCACAGTTGTTTCTGCGGAGGAAGAGCTGTGCGCAGGATGCGGAATCTGTGTGCCGGTTTGTCCCTACGGCGCAAGAACTCTTAACAGAGAAAGAGGAGTGGTCGAAGTAAATGAGATTCTGTGTGAAGGGTGCGGCGCATGCGCAGCAGCCTGTCCGTCAGGTGCGGCACAGCAGAGAAACCAGACCGACGAACAGATCTTTTCAATGGTTAAAGCAATTTTGAAGGAGTAGCCATGTTTGAACCGAAAATAATGAGTTTTATCTGCAAATGGTGTACTTATGCCGGTGCAGATCTGGCAGGCACTTCCAGAATGGAGTATGCTCATAATCCTGTAAATGTCAGAGTTATGTGTTCATCAAGAATTGATCCACAGCATATTTTTTATGCTTTCAAACACGGAGCAGACGGTGTTTTTATTGGAGGATGCCATCCCGGAGACTGCCACTATGTTGAAGGAAATTATAAAACATTAAGAAGAGTTTCTCTTGTAAAAAAAATGATGAGAGATATGGGTATTGACCCGGCACGGCTGAGGTTGGAATGGATTTCTGCTGCAGAAGGGGCAAAATTTGTTGAAGTTATGAACGAATTTACAGAACAGATTAAAAATCTGGGCCCGTTAAATTTCAGAGAAATGGCATCAATAGATGAGGGTGTAAGTCATGAGTAATGATGTAGAGACAAAACAGAACAAAAAGCAAGACAATCTTGTACCCATTTATATTATGGGGAAGAGATACGATGTTCCGTCATCACTTACAATTCAGAAAGCAATGGAGTATGCAGGATATCAGCTTGTAAGAGGGTGCGGGTGCAGAGGCGGTATCTGCGGAGCATGCGGCACTGTTTACAGGTTCCCCAACTCATACAGAATTGAAGTGGGACTGGCGTGCCAGACTGTTGTAGAGCCTGATATGTACATTGCCCAGCTTCCCTTTTTCCCGGGTAATAAGGCCGAATATGATATTGAAAAACTTGAGCCAACAGGTGCAACCATTGCAAAATACTATCCTGAAATTTACAAATGTGTGGGATGCGGAACGTGCACCAGGTCATGTCCTATGGACATTGATGTTATGGATTACATAAGCCGGGCAATAAGAGGTGATATTGAAGGAACTGCAAAACTTTCTTTTGATTGTGTAATGTGCGGCTTGTGTGCTGCAAGATGCCCTGCGGAAGAGGTTCAGTACAACATTGCGATTCTTGCAAGAAGACTTTACGGCCGGCATATTGCAAAGAGAGCGTCTCATCTGCAAAAAGCTGTTGAATATGTGGAACAGGGCAGGTTTAAAAAAGGAATAGAGCAATTAAAAAAGATGAGCGTTGAACAGCTTAAGGAAATTTACAATGCAAGAGAAACTGAGCCCCACATGGGGCCTGAAGAGTGGACTCCTGCAGACAAAAAAAATGTAATTATTGAATAAACTATAAATCAGGTTTGGAGAATTACCATGCCATACACAGCTGAATTAAAGAAACTGATTAAAATTGTGGAAAAAACACGACCCGCCCGGGTTGAGAGAAAAAAGAGAGGTGAAGAGTTCCCTCCTATGTCTCTGAAAGAGAGGGAAGAAATCTTAAAATATCACCCGGATTTTAAAGAGGACGGAAGATCAGAGATAAAACTGGGACCCAATAAGGGTTACAGAATTGCCAATGAAATGGTATCTTTACTGCATGCTCCGAGCAGAGTTGATCCGGACAGGGTTGATCTTTCTTCTGCAGATTACGAAACAGATGTGCTTGTAATCGGCGGAGGCGGAGCAGGTTCTGCTGCTGCTCTTCTGGCAAGGGAGAACGGTGCAAAAGTTATTATTGCAACCAAGCTCAGAATGGGCGATGCAAATACAATGATGGCAGAGGGCGGAATTCAGGCTGCCACAAAAAGTGAAAAAGATTCGCCTTATTATCACTATCTTGATGCAATGGGCGGCGGGCATTTTAAGAATGATCCGGATCTTGTTGAAACCCTTGTAACCGAGGCACCGAAAATCATTGCATGGCTGGAAAAACTGGGTGCAATGTTTTCCAAATTTGAAGACGGCAGGCTTAAGACAATGCACGGCGGAGGTACAAGCAGAAAGCGTATGCACTATGCAGGAGATATTACAGGCGCTGAAATTATGAGAACAGTAAGAGATGAAGTTAAAAATCACAGCGCTGATATTAAAATTCTTGAGTTTTCTCCTGCTGTTGAGCTCATTTTAAATGATAAGGGCGCTTGTGCCGGTGCACTTCTTTACAATCTTGAAACAGAAGAGTATCTTGTTGTCAAAGCAAAGGCAGTGGTTCTTGCAACAGGCGGATCAGGAAGGCTCCATATACAAAACTTTATGACAACAAACCACTACGGAGCAACAGGCGACGGCCTGATAATGGGGTATCATGCAGGGGTTCCCCTCTCATTTCTGCATACTGTACAGTATCATCCCACCGGAGCGGTTTTTCCCGAGCAGGCAGAAGGCCTTCTGATAACAGAAAAATTCCGGGGCGCAGGTGCAAATGTTCTGAATATTGACGGCGAGCAGTTTGTGTATGAAAGAGAGCCGAGAGATGTTGAAGCATCTGCTTTTATCCGTGAGTGCCTTGAGAGGGGTAAGGGAGTACCTACTCCAACAGGGAAATTCGGAGTGTGGCTTGATTCTCCTATGATTGACATTCTTAACGGAGAGGGAACAGTACGAAGGGAGTTCCCCGGTAAATGGATTCTTTTTAAGCGTTACGGAATTGATATTACAAAAGAACCAATGCTTGTATTCCCCACGCTTCATTACCAGAACGGCGGTCTGAAAATTGACATAGAGACAAAAACCAATATTCCGGGACTTTTTGCAGGCGGGGAAGTCTCAGGCGGAGTGCACGGAGAAAACCGTCTTATGGGCAATTCTCTTCTTGATGTTATGGTGTTCGGCCGTATTGCAGGGAAAAATGCTGCAATCTATACAAAAAACAGGTACAAAGAGGGAAAACTCTCTCTAAGTCATATTAAAAAATACAATTTTGAAATTAAGGCAGTAAAAATTGACACAGACAGCAGGGTTGCACCAATGCTGCTTCCGGATTATTCCAATCCTGATGTAAGAAAAAAGCAGCTTACAACCCGATATGTGGGAACCATTAGATAACGGAAATTATTATGGCCATACGTCAGAGAAACAGACCTTTTGGCATTGAAAAGCCAGGTGTTGTAAGAGGGAAAGTAGTAATAATTGAAGAGCGGTGCAAAGGGTGCGGGTTTTGCGTAGAATACTGTCCGAATGAAGTGCTTGAGCTTTCAGAAAAATTCAATGTAAAAGGATATCACCCGCCGGTTGCAAAAAATCCCGACAGCTGTGTAAACTGCGGTTTCTGCAGAATGATATGCCCGGAGTTTGCAATTTATACATTTGAAATTAAAGATGAATAAAATACAAAAAGGTGACATACTGTGAAAGCTGATCCAAAAGGAGTGTTAACAGGTTCTCATTATTTTGACGGTGATGTTGCATGCTGTGAGGGAGCTCTTGCTGCAGGATGCAGGTTTGTAGCAGGATATCCTATTACTCCGTCAACAGAGGTGGTAGAACATTTTGCAAAGAGAATTCCCCTTGTGGGGGGAGTTTTTATACAGATGGAAGACGAACTTGCATCTTCCATTGCAATACAGGGCGCTGTATGGGCAGGCAAAAAATCAATGACAGTTACATCTGGCCCCGGTTTTTCTCTTATGATGGAGCACATAGGTCTGGCAGCAATGACAGAACTGCCGTGTGTATTTGTAAATGTGCAGAGAGGAGGGCCGTCAACAGGACTGCCTACTCTTCCGGGTCAGGGAGATATGATGCAGGCAAGGTGGGGTTCGCACGGCGATTATGAAATAATTGCAATATCACCGGACTCACCTCAGGAGTGTTTTGATTTTATGATTGATGCCTTTAACCTTTCCGAAACCTACAGAGTTCCCGTAATGTTTATGATGGATGAGTGTGTCGGCCACATGATGGAAAGAGTAATTATTCCTTCCCCTGAAGATATTAAAATTACACCACGCAGATTTACAAAAAAATCTCCTGAGGATTATCTGCCTTTTGAGCCGGGCCCTGATATGATTTGCGATATGGTCAAAGCAGGGGATGGCTACAGAATTCATGTTACCGGGCTTACGCACAATTACAAAGGTTATCCTGAGATGAATGCGGAGTGCCAGGAAGAGCTTGTGCACAGACTGATAAATAAAATCAGGCTTAACCAGGATGCAATTTGCAAATATGAAGAGATTATGGTTGAAGATGCAGATGTTGTCATTATTTGCTACGGCATTACATCACGAATTGCAATTGAGGCGGTTCATAAAGCAAGAGAAGAAGGAATAAAAGCAGGAATGCTGCGCTTAATTGTTGTCTGGCCTGTTCCGGAAAAAATAATCAAAGGATATGCAGATAAAGGCAAAGCAATGGTTATGGCTGAAATGAATTACGGGCAGGTTTTCTGGGATGTGGAACGCCTTGCGCATGGTAAAGTTCCTGTTATTCTGGCGGGGCATGGAGGCGGAACTGTTCATGAACCCGGGTTTCTGGTGGAAAAAATTACGGAGGCTAACAAGTGTCTGTTAAAGAAGAATTAGCACAAGCGGCTTCATGCTCTCCAGCCGCAAACAATGATGTGCATCCAATGGAAAATTTCCTGAGGATGGACAGAATTCCGCATATCTGGTGCCCAACCTGCGGTATCGGAGTTACTGTTAACTGTTTTGCCCAGGCATTGGAGAGATGCGGCATTCCTCTTGACGATCTTGCGGTTGTATCGGGAATCGGCTGTACGGGCCGTGTTGCAGGATATGTAAAAGTGGATTCGTTTCATACAACACACGGAAGAGCAATTCCCTTTGCCACAGGTATGAAACTTGCCAATCCGAAATTAAAGGTTGTTGTGTTCAGCGGTGACGGTGATCTTATTGCTATCGGCGGCAATCACCTTATGCATGCTGCAAGACGTAACATTGATATAACCGTAATATGTGTGAATAATTTTAACTATGCAATGACAGGCGGACAGGTAGCACCAACAACTCCGAGAGATTCAGTGCTCACAACCTCCCCTTACGGAAATTTTGAAGGATCTTTTAATCTCCCACATTTGACCGAATCCATAGGCGCGGTTTATATTGCACGATGGACCGCTCTGCACATCCACCGTCTGACAGATTCGATTGTTGAAGCTCTGAATAAACCGGGATTCTCCTTTGTTGAGATTCTTGCACCGTGCCCCACTATCTTTGAGAGGAGAAATAAATTCGGCGATGGCCTTGACAGACTCAAATATTATTATGAAAACAGTGAAATAGTACACGGCGCTGATCCGAGAGATGCTGATATTGAATTAAGAGGCAGGATTATTGTAGGTACTTTTATAAATCGTGACAGGCCGACTTATCTCGAATCTATGAATAAACATCTTAAAAGTCATCTCGGTAAAGCTTTTAATATCTACGAGGGATAGGACATGGTAAAGACAGAGATAAAAGTAGGGGGATTCGGCGGCCAGGGTGTTATTTTAGCAGGATATATTATAGGAAAGGCCGCATCAATTTTTGATAATAAATTTGCTACAATGACCCAGTCATTCGGGCCTGAAGCAAGGGGAAGTTCCTGCAGTTCACAGATAATTGTTTCAGATGAAAGGATACTCTATCCCTATGTGTCAGTTCCTCAGATTATGGTTATTATGAGCCAGGAAGCTTATACAAAATTTTCTCCCCAGATTGCTCCGAAGGGTACAATGCTGATTGAAGAAGAACTCGTAACAGTTTCAAACCTTCCCGAAACTGTTAAACTTTTTGGAATCCCAGCAACGAGAATAGCAGAAGAACTTGGAAGAAA
>JAGGVB010000115.1 GCA_021158245.1 bacterium
AATTTTCAATAACGGTCAATTCTTGACCAAGAATATTATATATTTTAAGGCTGGCAGGTTCTTTTATTATCTTTCCTGACGGGATAAAATACTTGATTGTTGTACTTTGATTAAAAGGATTCGGATATGCCGGAAACAATTTTATAGACAATTTTTCCTTTATGGAATCATTACTAAAATGGTTAACACCCGTAATCAATTCTGATGCTGCAATTGGTTCTGCCCAATCTCCCCAGAGTAATATTTTTTGTGTACAGATCCTTTTTTGAAATTGTCCATAAGTTATAGTAAAACCAGCGCTAAAAGTGGCTACTTTTGTATCCTCTGGAATTTCAAAAAAATCGAGATAATCCCAAATTCCCTCACGAAATTCCATTACTTTTGATTTTGCCTGCCCTGGGTCAAAACCTAAATGAGGATGAAAAGCATAATCAATCTTATTATCGTTAATTAGAAATAATGAATCCTTTACCACATGAATGTTCATATAATTCCGTGCATCCGGAAGAAGCTCCCCTGGTAAAATCTCAAATTTTAGCTTCGGGAGCTCTATCATATTTTTTGTATATAAGATAGATATGACTTCTGATTTGAGAGTATCGTTATTTGAATTAAAAAAACGAAAATTTAACAAAACATCTTTAATACTGTCTTCAAATGTCAGGCTTAAATTTTCTGAAAAATAATTGCCATCTAATATTTTCTCAAAAACAACACTATCTTCAATAAATATTTTAAAAAAGAATACATCTTCAGATGAATAAATTTCAAGGGGAATTTTTTCTTGATAAATATGCTCATTTTTTGGATTGGTTATTATCGCTTTATTATATCTTTTAAATCCTCCCCATGCAGGCCTTGTTTCACCGGTTTTATCAAATTTGCTTGTAAATCCAATTAATCCAAACCATTCCTCAGGATTTGGATCATGAATAAATTCATTACCGCCTTTCCACCAACCGTCATGATATTGAAAAACACACCCACCTTGAGCATCAGCGTCAATCAACTGACGATACATTAACAAGTCTCCTTCTTTCTGCTGATTAACAGTGTTTTTGCCATAACCATATTCTGTTAATGATACACCCGGTGAAACAGATAACCCATATTCAGTGATAATAAATGGTTTATCTGGTGACCTTCGATCTTTCAACCATTGAAGAAATCCTCTATAACCACTTGATTTACTTAATGTCACAGGATTGTATATATACGCATTATATGCTGCAAAATTAAAAATATCCATTCCTATATAGTCCCCAACCATTGAGTTTGAAAATGAAACAGGTACGCCAGGATGCTCAGCATTAATTATCTCTATAATTGACTTCCATAAAGAAATAAGGTTTTCTGCACCTGAATTATAGATACTATTAACCTGAGGTTCATTCATTATTAAATACCCTAAAATACATGAGTATTTCTTAGAATATGATAAAACACTCGAAACATGATTCAGAGCAGACTGAACAAAAGTCTCATCCCCAAAATCACCTGCTGGATCAATCCAGATCCCGAACAGAACCTTTAAACCAGATTGTTCCACTAATTGTAATTCTTCCTCACTTAATGCGCCCCATGTACGTATAGTATTAAATCCTGCTTCTTTTATTCTATTAAGGTCAAATTTTATAATATCAGCGTCAAATTCGTAAACCCACGGCACCTGTCCGGGTCTTGTATGTGTCTCATAGCCAATCCCTTTAATAAAAAACTTATCCCCATTAATGTAATACCAGCCATTTTTTATTTCTAAGCCCTGCGCTCGACAGTTAATAAGGCTGAAAACAACACAATAGGTAATAATGAATATTTTTCTAAAATATATTGACACAATAATATTTTCCATATTGTAAACTTAACAATAAAGCTCTTTATCGTTTATTGGGGAAATCTAATTTATTATTAATTTATTTTTAAGACCTGTAAAAAATGCTTCAGAAAGATTTTGGTTAGTTCTGTTCCTAAAAAATAAATCAATAAACTTTCTTTTGAAAAACCCGAACATAATCAACTATCATTTTTTGAGGAAACTGTGTATAAGTATCAGGATCTCCTGGCCAGTTACCGCCTACAGCCACATTAATTATCAGGTAAAATCGCTGGTCAAAAGGTGCAGGATACTCACCATTTTCTGAATACCACTCTGTCTGAACTGCATATTGAATATCATCAACGTACCATCTTATCTCAGTTGTATCCCATTCTATTGAAAAAACATGAAAACCATCACTAAAAGATTCAGGATATTTATAGAACGAACCACTATGCTTGTTACGCGGATATTTTCCACCGTAATGTATTGTTCCATATATTTTATCTGGCTCCTGACCAAGAAGCTCCATAATGTCAATCTCACCGCTTGCAGCCCATCCACCGTAAACATTATCTGTAGGCATCATCCATATTGCAGGCCATATACCCTGACCAAAAGGTAATTTTGCACAAACTTCAAATCTTCCGTATTTCCAGTCTCCTTTATGAATTGTCCTCAATCTTGCAGATGTAAACTCTCTTGTACCTTCTTCTCCTGTATATTTTTCCATTAATGCCTGTATAATCAAGAAACCGTTATCAACATATGAATTTTCTACACGGTCAGTATAATACTGTAATTCGTTATTACCACCACCTGAAGCATTAACTTCGTGTTCCCATTTCTCAGGATTAATTGTTGAACCATTAAACTCATCATTCCATACCAATACATATCCTGGTGGCGTTTCTATACTCTGACTATTCTCCGGATTGCTGACTTTTTTACTACAATTAATAAATAGATAAAGATTGGCAATAAAAACTATGGTTATCCAAATTATCCTTTTTACATCTACTTTCAAAACATTCTCTCTACTTAATATAAAGCATCTTTCTACCATATGAAAATAAACCATTTTTTGTCACAAAATCAAGTCTATATACATAAATTCCTGAAACTCCGTTATATTCCCAGACGAATTCATACGGACCAGGTTGCCGCCTTTCCATACCGGAGCTATAAATCATTCTGCCGTTTAGATTAAATATTTTTAAGGAAACAAATCCGTAATCATTTAAAACAATTGGAATAACTGTTTTATTGTTAAAAGGGTTTGGATAATTTGCCTTTAATAAAAATTCTTTTATTCCAGACTCTTTTTCAACAATTCCCGTTGATACCTGCTCAATGATTAAACCCGATAAAACAGGTTCGTTTACGACTGCACTAAAATGGACATCTATAATTCCGTCATTAACAGAAACATTATTAATTCCTTCTATGTGAGCGGCATGTTTTCCGACTTCCTTAAATATATCAAGATTTTCTATGACCAGTACATTTTCAATATAGACATCAAAACATCGAAGGCCCGAATTTTCAAATATGTTTTCTGAAAAAAGCATCTTTATATTATAAACACCATTAGGCACCCGAATTCTGTAAGCTGCCAACCCCTGCAGCCAGCTCCGGTATATCTGATCCTCATCTGTACCTGATACTGATTGTGTCGTACCATGTGAAATACCGTCTTCATAACCATAATTTTTCTGGTAGTCCCAGGCTTGATCATTTTTGTAATCATTATATTTATTAGATCCAACATTAATTTTAAAAGGGAACTGAATGGTTGGCATACTGGTAATAGGAATATTTTGACCCTGGAGCTTATTGGGATTTTCCATTTGATCCTTAACTCCCAGGCATACAAGATTGTAAGTAGTGTTTTTTTCCATACCGTTAACACGTAATACAACAGTACGTTGATCCCTTAACAACCGAGCACTCTGTACCTGAGCACCCGGAACAACATAGTTTAAAAGATTTTCTGCACTTGGTTCCGTTACATCCTCTGAAAAACGCACAATAACACTGTCATCCGCTGCTATTGCCCACATTACTACAGGAGGATTCTTATCCGTATAACCAGTATTATAATTATCTGTAAGACATAATATCATTTTACCATCTTTAAACAAGCAGTTTTCCTGAATAAAATCCGAATTATTACCGTTCCATGTATGTGTAGCCTTCTGCCACCTACTGTTGTTAAAACTGTCGAATTCATCAGTCCACTGAAGAATAAAATTATTACCAGTACCACAATTACCTTGGCCAGGAGTATATGAGCTGTAGCTTACAAAATCATAATAAGCAAAAAACGGCAAGGTACGATCATCAAACTCGCCTACCCAGTCCGAATATGCAGGATTCCATATATTCATCATGATTTTTTGAGGATACTTCAATAAAGATATGTGTTCTCCTGTTTGACGATATACTTCAATACCATCAATAAACCATGCCACATATGAAGGTGTCCATTCAATTCCATAGGTATGGAAATCCAACCCTGGATTAAAATTTACAAATTGATGCCTAAGATGATTAGTTTGGTAATTAGTAATTGTATTAAACTGAACATCATCATCATACCTTCCAAGTATTTCAATATCAATCTCATTCCAGGGAGTATTTGGGTAATCATCATTGTACGTAAAAAATGTTGAAGTCTGCCCGCTTCCCCATGAAGCTTTGTATCTTACTTCGAATCTTCCATAAAGGTATGCCTGCTTTGTACGTAACTCGGCACCTTTGTAATTTTTTGCATAAACTGTTATAGTTGATATAAAAACAATTAATATAATATATTTGTATCTCATATCTGCCAGCATTCCTTAAATTTGTAATTTGGAAATGTGAAAAACAAAACTGGATTCAATGTTGCATTTTTCTGCCATAATCAAGTTTGTTTAGATTGGTAATCACTGGGAAAGAAGGTACCATGATTTTAAAGGGCATATTACGCTGTGTCATAAAACTGTTAATCCCGCTGAGTTTTATCTTCTCAAATAAATCAGTGTCTATTTCAATTTCATTATTATATTTTTTCATAAGACTACGAATATAAGGATTTAAATCTTTCTCAATAGTTTTTATTATATTTGATTCAAATTCATCTTCTTTATTATTTGATTTAAGCCAGCTGTTTCTTTTATATATTGCCAAAAGATTATCCCTCCACATACTCACATTCCTTTTAACAGCATTTACATTTTCATATCCGTGTTTATAGGCTTCCTGAGTTATAAATTGATCCCTTATTAAATCTGCAATTGCAAATTTCAATTGTTCGGCAAATTCTGATTTAGGAATATTATATTTCCTGAAAACCAACGGATGTGGTACAAGTGCAAGTTCAAACTGCCTTACTGTCCAGGTCTGACCATCTACAGTGAATAACGGCTGATCAATAATGTCTTTAAGACTTGAACTATGATTGTCAAGGTCCTTTTGGTACGATTCCTTTTTCCAGAACCGGTTATTGAAAGCAGCTTTTTTTTCTTCCTGTGATTTTAAATAGTTATCTGCAAGTATTGGCACCAAAGTTTTAAACGTTTCAGTATTAAACCTTAACTTTTTCCTTTTCATTAATCCTTTTACAAATTTTACATACTTTTCTTCCGCTACCTCATGTTGCATTTGTTCTTTTACATCCTTCCAAAGTTGCTTTTTAGTGCTTTCCGAAAGATAAACCCGTTCTGTCCAGCCATTAATCTTTATAAAAATATAGTTAGTATCCTGTTTTAACGTGCCAATAATATCTCCTTTTTGGGGGGAACCACTGTACAGTGCATTAATTACTTCCCTGGTCTCAAGATTATTCCACTTAACAAACCTTCTTGGAAGATCTGCTCCATTGCTTAATTCATTGAATTTTATTTTAAAATCAACTGTGTCATGCATAGTTTTAGAAATTTTATGAGCAACATAAGGATCAGAAACAGAAAAATAAGAAATATCGTACTTTCTACCCACTAACTTCATTCTTTCATTAATTTTTTGCGGAGAAAGCTTTACTCTCTGAAAGAAATTATGATAAAAAAACCATTGCCTCATGGATTGTTCTTGACGACCTTTTAAATAATCCTGAAAATAGCGGGCTTTTACTAGCTTATTATCATCCCCTGCTTCCAGTGCAAGCAACTTTTCAGCAATCAGAGAATTAAGAACAATTTTCCGGTGTATGTAATTATCCTTTCTACAGTAAATCGGCCTTATTGTATATTCAGCCCGGCGAATAAACTCATTAACTGATATAGTTTTATCTCCGACCCGTGCTAGTATTCTTTCAGAAGGTTGATCGGTATTTTCTCTCTGGCATGATAAAATAAAAACATTAAGTATAATTAAGACTAACACCCAATATTTATCTGCTCTCATATTCTTCAGGTTCATGATACAATCTCTTTTTAGAACATTAGGCCTATATTATATGTCTGAATATTTCCCAGTATGCCAAGCTCTCTGTATGAGTACTCAATTTTTAATCCTTTACCATGCATCATATTCATAACAAATCCACCCCCAAATGAAAAACCGTACTCTGAATGCACCATAAATAAAGCCTTATAGCCCCCCCGTAGAAAAAACGACCAACCTGTAGGCATTGTTATCTTATATTGTCCCCCCACATTTACTGATTCACTGTTGTTGTTTGGATGAACTGCATCAAGAGAAACACTGAACCTGCTTTTTTCTGTTACAATGGGATTAACTGAAACACCTACACGAAACAGAAGGGGCAGTTCCCATCCTTCTGTCTTAAACATTCCAGGAACACTCTGATAATTTCCTGCTTCATCTGGAAGTATATCAATAGGATTTAAAAGTTTATCTCCCATATACCGCATTTTTGTCCCAAAATTGGAAATACTCATACCAATATTCATCCCGTCACCTCTCTTACCTGTACGGGAAAAAAATTCTGTTTGAATAATTACTCCCAGATCAATGGCAAAAGCATTTGCAGATGTCTGCCAAATCTGTGATGATATATATTTTGCAGTAGCACCAAAGGAAAACCACTGAGCAAGGTTTCTGGCAAATGAAAAACCAATGGCAAATTCTGTCGCATTAAACAACTCCCCTGTGCCGTCCTGCATTTCCATCGTTGTTACTTCATTGCGTCCGTAATCCATCTGAATATAATTAATAGCAAAAGAACCAACATTTTCTAAGGGCATGCCTGCAGCAAAAGCTATAGCGTTTATATCTAAAATTATGGGTTGATAATTGAATTCTGCCTCTCCTCTGTTCATAAAGCCCAGTCCGGCAGGATTCCAGAATACAGAGGATATATCATTTGCCATGCTGACATAAGCATCCCCCATTGCAGTGCCTGCACTCCCGAATCCAATTTCCAAAAAATTTGCTGCAGTTGTACCCTGTCTATAAGGTTCCTGTGCCTGAACTACATTAACAGATACTGTAATAACAATAATACTCAGTATCAAGAGTGTGCTGTTTAATCTCACAGTCATATCTATTGCCTCTCTTATAAAATTACTTCTCGTTTTAAATTACCTGCTTTCTTATTTTATAATAGCAAATTTCCCTACATGCTCTTCACCTGTACTTGCTTTAACATAGTAAAGATACATACCAGCGGCTACTTCAAGCCCCTCATTAGTTAATAAATCCCAATGGACAATACCGTTATCTGCAGAATTATTAACATCAATTTCATCAACCAGCACCCCACTGATCGTAAATATTTTAATTGTACATTGTGCCGGAATATTAGTAAACATAAGCCGTCTGCGCTGATTCAGTTTCCAGTTACCAACTGCAGGTTCCATGGAATTTGTTGCTATATATGGATTTGGTACCACTTTAATTTCACCCATTTTTTCAGATAGAGCTTCTTCATCTATTCCTTCATTGGTATTAACAGTAAAAATAAAATTATCCTGGTCAAAAAACGGTCGTTTAAATGTCACCCTGTAAATATCGCCTGGTTGAGGCAGATCTTCACTGCTTGGGAAATCTATGATAAAAGCAGTTCCTGCCCAGCGGCCTGTTTCAGTAACAGGTCCTACCAACACTTTATCTTCTCCATATGTGAACTTACCATCACCATTAACATCATGCACTACAAGGTCCATCATTTCATAGCCGTTCTCGTATGGAAATGATTTATTAATCACATAAAAAGAAAATTTATTCTCTGTTATTAATGCAGAACGGCTTATTCTCTTATTATACTCATCACGCATAGTTTTTATTTTCACTCGTCCAGTATATGCGGAATCATTATTTGTGAAAACAATATCATAATCCCATGCGAAATATTTAGATTCCTGAGAAGTCGGGATAATTTCAATTGGTGCACTGCCTGTAACCCAACCAGAGTTTTCTCTGTCATATTCAGGAAAATCAAGAGGTTGATATATATTCAATCTTATTCCGTTAAAGATATCTGTATGTATTATACTCCCGCTTTTTAAATAACTGGTATTTAAAGAATCATTATATATTATATTCTCGAATGCAAACCTATCAGGCGATTCCTGATAAACAACATTGTTTCCATCAGTAACATCAAAAACTTTAAATCCATTTGTAACGTACAAAAAGCCGTAATCATAATCCTTTACAGTATATAGAGTATCAATAGTAAAATTTACTTTATATTGGTGGTTTGCCTGAAGGCTAGCCTGTGCCAGAATTTCAGGTTCCACTGTACCTGCTCCAAAAGTAATATTATTTTCATCATTCTGCAGGTCAGGTGAAATATATCCCGCAGCAGTTTGATGAGGTGTTACAATCTGAACATTAGGCCCTATTGAACGAACATTTTCGCTTTCATCCAAATCAATATATATACTATTTTCGGAAGGAGCTATACCAGGTCCGATATCTGGAGCGCCATAGTCATAAGCAATCAGAGCATAATAATAGGTCCTGCCATTTTGTACTTCATTATCAATAAAATAGTGAGTGATCCCATTATCCCCACCAAGGTAATAACCAATTCCATTAACCATTCCAAAATCAGTAAAACCTTTTTTCCCATCAATTACATCACATTGAAAAATCGGATTTTTCATCATCGGAGTACCGTATCCGTCAGTAATCACCTCTGCATCAGACATACGTTTATCAGTTGCCTTAAACAGTTTATATCCTTCAAAATCATTTATGTTACCTAAAAAAGGATCACGGGTTCTGGTATCTGCTTTATCATCCCATGTCAGCACAACCTTACCATCTCCTGCTGTTGCTTCAAGGGTCGGCATTTCCGGCGGTTTTGCAAAGCGGTAATCGCTTTCATAAATAACCTGGACTATCCTTTTTGCTTCAAACAAAGCCGGTGCACTGTGCTTATCTGAATTAAGACCAGATAATGGATCAAAGGAATGAAGCTCTGCCATGGAAATTCGCTCAGTTCTGCCTTGAAACAGAGGGAAGGGTCCGGAAGCAAATGTTTCAATAAGATTAGAAATGTTTCCGAGATACTCAACCAAGGTATCGCTGTCCATCAATTCCCACATAGATTGGTCCCCTCTGAACCAATGGTACTCAGAGGAATGGCTTGGTACAGGAA
Source organism: bacterium (assembly GCA_021158245.1). Lineage (NCBI taxonomy): Bacteria > bacterium. The sequence continues at coordinate 9,372 of JAGGVB010000115.1, forward strand.
AAAGCTGAAAGCTTGTTAATCCAACCATATCAGATTCAGAAACATCCGTCTCAGCAAAATCAGGCTCACTGTCTCCCTCTCTTCTGTCAGGTTTGTGATTGCACTCACCCTCATCTGGCCCTGTGTAGTTAAGTTCAGCCGGTCCGACTCCGTCAATGCCGACATCATCTCCTGCATCTTCAGTTATCTGATATACGCCGTCACCGTTTGCATCTACGCCATCATCCCAATCCTGATCTTCATCAGCATCCCAATGATCACGGAGGTCTTCCATTTTTAAATTGTAAGTTTCCAAAAAAGCAGCAATATCATAAATTCCATCAGTGGGACCTACCAGTTTAGTTGCATCATTGTCTCTCTTTTCGTCTATTAATCCATCCTGGTCATTGTCAATATTATCCCATGAAATACCTGGACTCTCCAGATAGGCAAAGCCCATTGTTCCAGGTGTTAACCCTCCCTGACCTATACCATCGACATCCCAAGAATAGGCCATGTCAATTTTTCGGTCAAAAAAGCCCAGCTCATCATCTCTCTCACCACCAATTCCATTATCTACCCAGTAACCAAAAGCGACTTGTGGTAGATCATAATCAGAAATATTGGCTATTATATACTCCCAGAAAATACAGTCACGAGCCTGTGGATTATTCCACTGGAACCCTCTCTGTTCAACTCTCAAGCCCAAACCACCCCATGGTTTACCCTTCTGAATTGTCACATCTGGACGCTTGTCGCCTATATATACTCCGGGACGCGGAAAATATTTAACTCTGTCTTCAGGACCCAAATACTCCTGATCTTGAGCATCATTTACTACAAAATAAGTTTCCAGGTCAGCACCAATCTTTCCACGACCAAACCGCCCGTTCCATTCACCGGGCCATACAAGCTGGTCTCCAGCAGCAGGCCAGCCAGCAACCGGCCATGTACTCGGATGATTACTCATTGCAGGATATTCACTGTTTTCATTAGAATATCCAAAAACAGGGTAAAATCCCCACTCTATAGTCCCTGTGGGATCAGTATCCATCTCTTCTCTGTAACTTGTCTGAAGAAAATACAGAGTATCAAGACCAGTACTGTTTTGTATCTCTGTAATATCAGTAACAGGTACTGTATCATTTTTAATATAAACACATGCACCAACTAAAAGAGCAATACCATCAAGCATTCTGACACCCTCTTCATTATTGGGCCATCTGGACCATTGTGATCCCACCACTCCTGAAACCCATTTTGCCAGTTCAGTAGTATTTTGAAAATAAAGATATACTCTGTTTCCAGTCATATAACCTTCTCTTTCAGCAGCAATATCACCAGCAGGGTCATCCGGGCCTTCATATACTTTACCCTGACTCCAAAGTTGTGATACTGCTGTAAAAAGACTTACCAAAACTATTACTAATATTATCTTCCAGTTATTCATGCTAAAAGGCCTCACTTTTACCGTTCATAAATTACGACAATTTAAGGATTTCTTTTTCTGTCCATTATGTCTTATAAAATCAATAGCAACCATTGCTCTCTCATATTATTTATCAAAATACTATTTCCATTCCAAATTTAATAAGGCGAGGAGCTGAATACATTGATGGATTATGAATAATATCTTCATATTCATTAAAATCACTATGATGTGCAGCTAAATCAGTATCCCTAATAATAGCTGTATATGCCCGTCCTGTTTCTGAATTTACCCACACTTCATTAAGCCTGTCAAACAGGTTATATACATTTAACAACAATTTTGCTTTAAACGGCCCAAATACAGTTATATTATAATATCCAGTTAAATCAACACTCAGGCGCGCAGGCCGCGACGCATTGTTAGGATAAAGATTTACTCTTGATAAAGTACTTTCACTTACTGGTGTCCACGTATAAGGGGACCCGCTATTAAAATAACCAGTTAAAGTCAATCCATAATCTTTTGTATTATATCCCATAGTGAGGTTCAAGGTATGACGCTGGTCCCAACTCATAGGTATAAGCCGTGGTACAGGGTCCATACTATTACCTGCTCTTGTAAATGTCTGTAATGGGTTATCAGCATTCCCTCTTGTGTATTGAAGTGTATAATTAAGATATACAGACACAGGGCCTGAAACATAATCATATTTAAGTTCAATACCTTTTGCATTACCATAATCTTTATTTGAATAAAGGCCGTACTCAATTTGGTTAAATGTAGTAATTACTTTTGCACTGAGCAAATCATAAATATCACGATAATAAAGTGCAACTTCAAGTCCCATACCTTTCATTATCTGCTGCCACAAGCCCACTTCATACTGAATAGTTTTTTCTGCTTTGATTTGAGCATTACCCATTGTTGTTGCATAATCTGTAGGTGCCACACGAAAAGCATGATTTTGATACATTGCATAAAGTGGAGGCATTTTACGAAAATGTCCATAACTAAATCTTAAGAGTGCAGTTTTCCCCAGCTGGTAAGCAAGTCCAAGCCTCGGACTGAGCTGAACTTTTGGGTCAGCAGGTAAATACTGAGACATTTTTTCTGGATTATCGGGGAAATTCAGCTGATTTGCAGGATTCCTTCTCTGAGAAGGATATACAGTTTTCGGATCAAAATATTCATAACGCACACCAAAATTTATTACCATTTCATCAAATTCCATTTTATCCTGGATATATGCAGCAAACTCAAATGGCTTTACTCTGTAAACATCGGAATAAATCGACGTATCAGGTAATATCTCAGGTTCATAAAGATCGTTTTCCCATTGGGTACCATAATATTTATTTCTTATGGAGTAATACCTATTATCAAGATCATGTTGTGTAATATGAACGCCTGTCTTAATATTGTGATTTTTAGTAACCTGGCAACTTATATCAAACTTGGCTGTATATTCCCATTTAACTCTCTCATCATGTCCTTTTTGCTGCCCTCCTGTAAAAAAATTGGGGCCTGTATTCCGTAAATATTTATCATGAACATAAGCAGAGTCTAAAGGATTTTTATATAAATACCAACCATGATAATGTCGCATAGCTGAAAGTTTCAGTTCATAAAATGTCCTTCTACTTAGAAGATGATTAACTTCAAGAGCAATCATCTTTGATTCTCTGTGAGTTGAAGCTGTCCCGTCCGGATTGTACTTAAAACTATGGTCGTAACTGTGCCAGTTATCTTTATTGTATGTTGTAAGAAGTGCTAATCTTAAACCTGTAAAAGGCTGAGCATTTAATTTTCCCATTATCGATAAGTTTTTACTTCTATTCATGGGAACATAGCTGTTATCGCCTGTATGTTCAGTGTACCACATTGAAGGATCTACTGATTCATAATTACTGTAATCCCATGGATTAAAACGTCTTATTCCATTTAAATGATTTTTCTTATCCTGATATCGCACATTAGTAAAGAATGCAAGTTTATCCTTCCATATAGGCCCGCTTAAGTTGAACTTATAATCTTGATTTCTGTTCAGTTCGCTGTCACGCAAACCTATAAAAATGTCCTTATGAGGCGTAAAATAATTACCTAACTGAGTGGATACTCTGCCAGTAAATTTTTTGCTGCCACCTTTTGTTACTGCATTAACGATACCACTCATCGCCTGACCATATTCAGCATTGAAAGTACCTGTTATCACTTCCAGGTCTGCAACTGCTTCCGGCTCCAAGTCCACCGATCTTCCGCTACCTCCAAATGATTCTGTTACAGGAATACCATCAATCATATAGGCTACTTCACTTAAACGGCCTCCACGAAAATGTCCATCAACCACACCCGCCTGCATGCTAATGGCACCACTTATATCTTCCACTGGCATTAGTTTTAATTGTTCGCTCGAAACATTTCTTATCGAACTTGTCTGATCTTTTTTCAGACTGACTTTATCTGCTTGAATCACAATGGTTTGCCCCAATACCGCGCTCCCTTCCATCTCAATTCTCAAATAGGAAGTTCTGTTTACAGAAACCCTTACATTCTCAATCCGTTTAGTCTTATACCCAATATACATGACCCTTATAGTATACTTACCCGGAGGAACATTTAAGATGTAGAAATCACCTTTGTTATCTGTGGCTGCACCTCTGTTCGTTCCTTCAATTGCTACGTTAGCCGCAATCAATCCTCCGCCGGAATTTGCCTCTACTACTTTCCCGACAATTTTACCCGTTGTCTGTGCAAAAAGTACTTCTGGTAAAAAAATGCACAAAATTAGCAATGTTTTAATCGGACCAATCACTTTCATAATAGTTCCTTTTACAATTTTATGATAAGGCCGTTCATCTAATTTAAATAAATACTTCCTTATACCGCCCGACTCCCATTTATAACACTTTGTATTATTATGGGCAGAATAATATACATTTTTTATGGTACGGCTCATAAAAAATTATTTAAGCCGTACCATAAGTAACACATCTTTTTACTTCATCAGAATCATTTTCTTAATCTCAGAAAAATCTCCTGCTTTTATCTTATAGAAATAAACTCCTGAAGATAAATCAGAGGCGTTGAATGTAACTGAGTGTGATCCAGCTGTAACATATGAATCTACCAGTGTTTTTATTTTACGTCCCTGAACATTGTAAATATCCAATATTACACGACTATTTATAGGTAACCTGTACTGAATAGTTGTTGTTGGATTAAAAGGATTTGGATAATTCTGGACAAGCTGAAAATCAGCAGGCCGAAGTTCGGGATTTCTCTCAACAGAAGTAGCAACACCAGCTGTATCACCAATCCATGTATATGTCCACTGCTGAACAGAAGACCACTGAAGGTCAGTTGCATTTGGTGAGAGACCAAGATTACCTTCCCATGTTCCATCATTATCATGCAAGTAGAGTTCAAATGGTACTTTCATACCACGAACAGGATGGAACCTTGAATCAGCAGGATTTACTGCAGGAATTGAATCGAGAGGTATTTTAATCTCTACAACATAATCTGCTCCGCCTAAATCACTAAAATAGTAATTTTCGTCCTCAGGCAGCCAGAGCTTTCCCATACCTGCATAATCACGAGTAAACCCTTCTTCATTTGCATAGAAGACATAATCTGGCTCTTCTCCTCTTTTCAGTGATTTATGTGTAGGTCCAACCTGATTATAGAGGCCGAGGAACATCTGGAATGCATCCTGATTCCACCAATCTCCAGTACCAAAGTTATAAACATCATCAATAACATCAGCAGCAACATAAAGTGCATCGTCATCAATTGCCATGTAAATATTAGCACTCAGATCATTGAAATCATCCACATCTCCAAAAACATTATTGTCTTCTGGAGTAAGTGTAAATGGCACTATACCTGAAGCATCCCATTCAGAAAGATCTCCATCTGCTGCAAAATCAGCAGGAGGATTTAGTGATATTGTAGGTATTCCCTTTGCAGTATTGGTTACAAGGCCTGCTGTAGTACCTGGCTCACTTGTATTACCTGATCCATCTGTACATGTAACTGCATAATAATAAGAAACTTCTGTATCAGTAAGAGGGTAGTAAAGCCAATGAGTTGCAGTCTGAATATCCTCTCCAACATTTGCTGCTATCAGCTCCACTCCTTCTGCACTTACATCTGTAATTGGATTCTTGCTGGCATATACATTATAAACCTCATCAGATTCTCCGGGAACATCCTGCCAAATAACCAAATTATAATAAGTTGCAACAACGGCATTTACACCTGTCGGAGGGGGAGGAGCAACAACATCTATAGTTGGATTACCTGTCCACAGATCATCAATATAAATGGTATTTCCGGCAACACTGTTTCCTTCAGCCATGATCTGCAGAACACCTATGGCTGAAGTGTCAAGAGTAGCTCCTTCGACAATTGAAAAATCCGACAAAGCCAGAGAATATTGATGCCAGTTACCATCATCAATTGGGTCAAATTTGTAGCCTGCCTTATCAGAACCACTCTCAAACTGCCATCCTAGTGTGTCAACACCTGTATCTACTTTCATTTTGAATTTCAAAGAATCTTGTCGCCAAGCACTTGTCATATTAAGAGCAGGTGAAATATTCCATCCAATTCCTGTCCAGCCATTACCCCATTCGTTGCCTTGAACCCATTTCATAGCATTGGTCCCGGCAGTTGCTCCTTCTCCTTCCACAATTTCAAAAGTTGATTGACCCCATGTAAAGCCATTCAATTTTGAACTCAGTGTTTTGCCGTTAAAGAAAACAATTGGGAGTACCTTATATCCGGTAAGAGCCATATGATCCAGAATTATTGTTCCAGTTTCTGCATTCCCTTCACCAGCTCCGCCAATAGAAAATTCAAAAGAAAAACCTTTGATTTTATCAAGATCAAGCTGATCATTTCCTTCTATTCCGGACCATCCTGTGCGGTTAAATGCACCTCCGCCCCATTCATCAAGAGTAGGATCGCTCCGCCCGTCTTTTAGAGGAATACTTATTCTATTCCATCCGGGAGGATTGTCTAAAATATAATGGAATGAATAATAATACTCACATTCCAAAACACTATAAGTTTTTGCACCATTCTCAGAATTACTTACATCGTGCAGGTTTATCCTGAGATGAACAGTACTCGGTGTAGAGGATGGTACTTCATTGTAATACCAAATCACAAGCGAGTCATACGCTGACCAGTCATACACACCTAATGAATCCGGATTCCAGTGCTCAAGTTTAGTGTAGCCTCCCCAACTTTCACTATTATGGGCAGACCACTCAAGCTTCATTGCACCAGCACCCTCATACAAAGGGTTATCAATATAACTAATTTTTATCCACCCTTTGGCAGAATCGGCGTTATCACTGGTTTGATAGTGCTGCCCCCCATGATTGGCAAAATATGCCCAGTAATTTGTATCTGCAGTAGCAGTATCAAAATTATTAATAACCATTTGCTGAGCAAGAAGTAACGCAGGAAGCGTTACAATAATTAACATAACTAATATCAACCCTCTCTTCATAATAGCCTCCTTTTTGAAATATAAAAGTTCACCTAAAAAATAAGTTTGTTTTTTTTACCTCCCTCCTTAATAGTGGTTTATTTTTTCACATTTAAAGCCTACTGTTTTTATTCAAAGAAACAATGCAAACTAAAAACCGTGCAAACCATAAGTAATGAAAATACTACTATAATAGGCGGACTAATTAGCCTCAAAAATATAAATCCCAATTTTTACTTATGTACTTTAAAAATAATCTCAAAGAAATCATTTTTTACGGTTTTTACTTCTCCTTGAATAGTTGAAACTTATAATTAATAGAACACTAAAACAAATCAGTACGATTATTATATCTGCAATGGCCACTGAATTTAACATTCTCTACCTTTTTCAAATCTGTTGGGTTAAGATAATAGCAAAGTTAAAATTGCAATAAACATACCACATAAACCCCAGCATTGTTTTTATTAAAATTACACCAACAAACCCAAAAAAATACTTTTAAAAATTATTAAAATAAACATCTTCTCCCATTATTATTTTAATAATGATATTGAGATTTATTTTGTTAACTTATAATCAAAATCTGCTTCAAGATCACTAATTTTAACTTTAAACTTCCCCGGTTCAACTACAAGTCTGTTATTCTGTCCAATAAAACTTAAATCATTCTCATCCAGTACAAATGAAACTTTTTTTATCTCACCTGGTTCAAGGCTTATTTTTTTAAATCTTTTCAGCCTTCTGTTAGAAGGTGTTATTGACGCGTAACAATCCTGAACATACAGTTGAACAACTTCCATTCCACTACGTTTCCCTATATTTTCTACTTTGACAGATATTTGAAGTGTCTCGCCCTTATGCAAAACAACCTTATTCAGATGAATATCTGAAAATCGGAAAGTAGTATAACTCAAACCATAACCGAATTCCCACTGTGGATTATATCTACAGTATTCATTGGAATTCTCACTATTCTTATAATCATATAATGTAAGATCATTTGGGAAACGAGGATAAGTAATTGGCAGTTTTCCACTTGGATTAAAATCTCCTGCCAACACATCAGCAACTGCATTTCCTCCTTCCATTCCAGGTAAATATGCCATAAGTATTGCCTTTGCATGCTTTTCTATATCTCTTATAATACGAGGCCGCCCTTCTACTAACACTATTACAACAGGTACTCCGGTTTTATACAGTTTCATAGCAAGTTCTGTCTGATCTGAATCAAGAGTTAAATCCGATATATTGCCATTAGTTTCACAATAAGGCTGCTCTCCAAGACAGAGAATAACTGCATCATATTTTTTAACGGTTTTTACTATCTCATCTAAACTGCTTTTTTCTGAATCAACATATTTTACATTATTTTCACCAAATTTTTCTACAAGTGCTTCAAATATTGTATTTTCTTCCTCAGGATAGAGCGCTTCATTGTTCCCCTGCCAGGTTATTGTCCAGCCACCATTTAACACTGAAAGTTTATTTGCATTTGGTCCTGTAACCAGCAAGCGGGAATTTTTATTCAATGGTAAGAATGAATCTCTGTTTTCCAGTAAAGTCATTGCTTCTCTGGCGGCCTGTCTATTAACCTGACGGAATTTATCACATCCTACTTTTACTATAATATCTGGATCAGGAAAGGGGTTTTCAAATAATCCGAGCATAAATTTCACTTTAAGTATTCTGCTTACTGCTTTATCAATGCGTTCTATAGGGACCTCACCTTTCTTTACTAAATCAACTAATATCTTACAAAAATCAAGATCGACTGGTACCATACTCATATCAACACCGGACATGACTGCAAGTTTAATCGCTTCACGATAACTATTGCTCACCTTCTCGCGATTGTGAAGATTATGAATATCAGCCCAGTCGGAAACCACAAATCCATTAAATCCCATTTCATCTCTCAATAATTTCCTAAGATAATATGAGCTTGCATGTACAGGTATACCATTAATTTCAGAAGAATTTACCATTACTGAATAAACTTCAGCTTTTACAGCAGATTGAAAAGGTGGAAGAAAATACTGCCGCAGCATTCTTTCAGGAATCCACGCAGGTGTTCTATCCTTACCACTTAAGGGAAAACTGTAGCCAAGATAATGTTTCATGCAAGCTGCAACTTTATTTTTAGACAGGAAATTACTGCCTTCACCTTGTAGACCTTTTATATATTGATAACCTAATATAGAAGCCAAATAAGGATCCTCGCCATAAGTTTCCCACAAACGAGGCCATAATGGCTGTCTTCCAACCCCAAGAACAGGGTTAAAATTCCATGGTATTCCAGAAGCACGCACTTCATAAGCTGTAATTTCTCCTTCTTTTCGATTGAGGCTCTTATTCCGTGTGGCTGCCATAGCAATACTTTGAGGGAAGATGGTTGCACCTTTAGTATAATTGGCACCGTGAATAGCATCTATTCCATAAAGAACCGGAATTTTTAGCCTGGTTTCTTTAACAGCAACATTCTGGATTTCAGTTATTATTTCCTGCCATTTTTCAGCACTATGTGCATGTGTGCCAACATTCAGCAAAGAACCCACATGAAAATCCACCAATACTTTTCGCAACCTGAGAGAGTCAAGCATTAATGGTTCACTCACATTTGGATATCCTTTTGCAACAAATTCAAGAGATATCTGGGTCATCTGTCCAACTTTTTCTTCAATAGTCATCCGGGACAGGAGATATTGCACACGTTTATTAATATCACCCCCCGAATATCCAAAAGTTTGTCCTATGCTAAACAAGACCACAAAATAAGAAAATACAAGCTGCATAGATTTTAATTTCTTCATTTTTATCTCCTACTACATGGTTAATTAATCACAGAACATTTTAATATCCTGTTTTCTATATTTTCATTTGTTTTTGCAGTTAACACAATAAAATACAATCCGCTTCTGACAGATTTACAGTTATCATCCTGGCCATTCCAAAAAACATTGTGCTTACCATAAGAATTATAATTTTCCGAAGAAGAATATATTCTCTGGCCAAGTATATTATAAACTTCCATTTTAACAGATGCAGCTTTAGAAAGCCTGAACCGGATAGAGGTAAAAGGATTGCTGCTGTTATAAAAAACCGGATTTGGTGAAATCCCCTGAATTGTAAGAACAGAATTATTTGATTTATTTGTACTATTACCAACATTGCTTCCTGCACCAAATGTTTCTATTCCATACCAAACAGTACGATCCAGATTCTGGTTAATTGTAATTTTGAATTTATTATCTTGATTTTTTTTGTAGATTTTAGAACTATCTTTTTTCAAACCTTTTTCATCAAGCTGATACAGGCATAGTGAATCTGCAGCTAATTCAAATTCTATTTCCCAGATTTCTGGCTTCACTGCTGTGGGAGGCTGTCCCCAACTATCATGAATGGTATTAATTCCATCCCATTGCATCAAACTGTTCTGTATTTTCGTAGAAAGCGTTAACAGAGATCTCTTTGTGCTATATAATGGTTCATCTGTTAAAGAAACCCAAGTAACTGTTCCAAAACCTGTGGCAGAATTAAAAGTCATATTATCTAATTCAATTCCAGGATTTCTGTCAAGGAAACCAGTCACTCCAATAAACTGAGGTGATTCTGTCATAAATAACCCTAAATCCGGATTCCAGATCAACTCTCCTGTATCGCTGACCCATGGGCTTCCGGATGAAGGCGGCAAATCCTGCAAATCTAACTTCTTACTCTCTTGAAAAGAGGTGATACGAACCCCGTGCTCAAGAGCGAGCTCATGAGGGAATGTGTCTATTCCATACCATCCACCTGTATCATTTTTAGGCATTAAAAGTATTTCGTCCTTTCCATAAGCCAATTGAATAGTTTGCTCAGCAGATCTAATCATGTTTTTCCGGAAAGCAGAAGCACATGAAACCATTAAGCTCATCAATGCAGTATTACGGTGAATACTAAAATAATTGTCAATTTTGTCTGTCTCCCAATCACTGGTGTCGCTGGAATAATCAAAAAACATTAAACCGTCCACATCATGAAAAGAACTGTAAGCAGTAATAAAAAGCACCCCTTCTGTTTGATAACGATTTGGAAAAGGATGATTGTATTCACTTACAGTAAAGGGTTTACCAGCATAACCAACTCCACCCATAAGCCAGGGTATAGTACCCCCGCTTTTTGATTCAACCATGGCAGTATTATTTATAAACCAGTCAGTCTGAGACCAGGGTACGTTTGGAAACTGCGGATGGTCCCAATAAGCATGATTATCTATATAATCAAGCCTGGATTGAACAGCCAAATCTGGCGGACCTATATTCCAGTTCGTCCCCACAATGGGAACTTTTACTTTAAGTTGTTTTTTAAGATAGTTGTACATTTCTGCATAAAAGTCATCCTGAAGTTTTATGTAAAAACTGCTCATGTCCTTAACTCTCTCATTACTGAAAGAAACAGCCTCACTGTACAATATCCTGCGAACATTACCATTCTCTATTGATTCTTCCGGTTCAAGACCCATAACAGATGTTGAATTTAATGATATTATATCAAAAAAATAGGTTCCTGTATTTTCACCAAGAAAAAAGGATAACCGGATATCATTTTCAATATTTAGTGTTGCCTTGAAACTAAATTGAAAAACCTGCCACTTTGGTTTAAACTTACACTTAAATGAGACATAACTTGTCCAGGGAGAACTGTTTTTCATTATACTTACTGTAATAAATTTTTCTTCTGTTGATTTTCCTGCAAATTTTACTGTATAAAGAGAATCCTTCTGTATAGAAAGTCCGGCTTGCTGCCACTGTACATGCCAGTTTACACCATCTGATTGTTTAACTGTAATCTTGGCTGATACAATTCCTTCGTATGGGTCAGTTACTTCTACTCCCATAACAGCACTACTCCCTTCATGCTCCTCAAGAGCCCAACGATTTAATTGTGGATTGTTCTCAAAATTCCCTTCATAAATCTGGTTTATGCTGCTCGAAGCGCTGTCTCCCTCACCCCAGACTGATCTCAAAAAATCTGTAGAGCCGTATTTATCAAATAAATATTGCTGCCACAGGCTATCCAGCATGTTGCTATGCCTGCTTAATAGATCTCCTCCTTCTTTAAGTGGCCTAAGTTTGCCATCACGCCACATTCGGTAAAGAGAATTTTCATTTACAATTTCCACTAATGCCATAACAGGATCATTTACCAAGGCTAATCCCGTATAGGGTGATGGTTCAGTCAACAATTGGGCTGCATACTCTTTTTGCAAATCAATAAGTCGCGGATCAAAAAGTGTTACTCCTTTGCCAAAATTGGAAATAGAGTCTGCGCCATCCACTCCATCTTCTTCACGAAATGTCCGGCTTACATTCAGGTTAATATCTGCATACACTCCATTCCTTTTCAATTGAAACAATAAATACTCAAATTTGTCTTCATTATTGGGATCAAGGTGTCGTGTATCACTGTTATGTTCAAAAATACTGGTCCCCCATGGATTATCCATGTGATGGAATCGAACCATATTGAATCCCATTTTCCTTAGGCGTGCTGCCACA
>JAGGVB010000116.1 GCA_021158245.1 bacterium
AGGGGATCAATCCTGCCTGATGCAGATGAAATAAAAACTACCCCTCTTCCCCTGTCAAGTACCGAACTCTTCCTGCGGTTTTCCATCACAGCAATACTTTCAACCTTTATAATAGGCCTTTTTTCAGGGCCGAAAAAAATATTCGGGTACATTGCAGAGAGGATTGAGATAAATGGCGACAAGCTTCAATTTGAAAACAGATGGGCATTCTTTATCCCTTTTTCAATTTTTACAGTCGGGTCATATCTTTACACGCTTCTATTCAGTATGATTTACCATCATCTTTATACAACGACCCTCAAAATGATAATCATTGGAACTGGAGTTTTTTTCTTTCCTTTTCCGGCAGGCATTGCTGTTCTTGTATTTATCAATATGCTTGTTACAAGCACAACGCTCAACGGATTTACAATAGGTGCTGCACTTTTTCAAAACGATTTCAGATCAATTATTGATTACATCAACGACAATGCAAAAAAAGTTTACATGCTTGGAGTTCTTGGCATCTCTTCGATGTTCGGCGGCGCACCCTTTTTTGTAGCTATTATTTTTCAAGATTGGTTCAACAATCTTGAAATTCACGGTAAAAGATACAGAGTCAGCATGCCATGGGATATAATTATCGTTGGGACGATTTTCAATTTTTTAACATTAGGAATCTACATTTTTAAGCTTGTATCGGATTTGCATATAAAAATGCATCAAAACAGTTCATGGGAAGATACAAAACAGACTTCGTAGCAGACGCATGGTTCGTTCCGGATGCATGCCTATGATCGCCATAACCGCTAAAATAATGTTTCTCTACAAAATATTTTTTACATATAAGAGACAGATAGCCCTTAATAAAATTTCTATCTTTTGTACGTTGCTGCATCATAAACCACAATCCTGCAACTGCGATTCCGGGTTTGCCGGAAAAAACAATCTTATAAAGTTTGTGTGCAATTTTGAATATTGACGCACATTACGGGAAAGGATATCAACCAGAGTTTTGATACAGTACAGAAAAATACCCTAATGACTTCGGGGGTTTATTTCTTGGATTTTTAAAGCAGAATATTATTTTATCTAAGCAGAAAAATATTTTATTTTAATCTGATTTTAATCTTGAATTTGTATTTTTCTGTAACAACTTACGGATACTTAAAAAAAGGAATTTTATAATGCGATTCATTCCCGCTATCACTCGGAGCAGTATAATAGCCCTTCTTCTGATTTTCAGTACTGCCATATCTTTACTGGCAGGCCAGAAATCTGCCCTTCGTGTCAGTACCCTTCCCAAATCCTTTGAATTAGACGGCAGGCTCAGTGAAAAAGCCTGGTATCAGGCAGATTCCATATCCGCACTTACAATGACAGAGCCTTTTGAAGGTAAACAACCTTCCAATAGTACAATTATAAAGGTTCTTGCCAACTCTAAATTTTTAGTTTTCGGGTTCCGTTGCCTTGATAATAACCCTGATAAAATCGTGGCTTTTTCAAAAGCAAAAGATTCCAGACTCCGAAGCGAGGATCATATCCGCCTGGTTCTTGATACATTTATGAACGGGAGGTCCGGTTATATTTTTGCAGTAAATCCAAACGGCGCCAGATATGATGCACTGATCTCAAACAGTAAGGATGGTGAAAACAGCAACTGGGATGCAGCCTGGGAAGCAAAAACGTTTATAGGGAAGCACGGCTGGTCTGCGGAAATTAAAATTCCTGTAAAAAGCCTTAATTTTAAAAAGGGGCTGACATCCTGGGGCTTTAACGTGGAGCGCCGTATTCAACGGCTTCAGGAAACTGATAGATGGGCAGGCGCAAGCCAGGACTACAGTATTACTCAAATCAGTCAGGCAGGAGTGCTTAAAGGACTGCCCGTCTTCGATATTGGCCTGGGATTGAGTATTATGCCCTCTTTTGTCACCGGCGCAGGAGTTCCTGAACCCGGTGCAGACGTAGAATTCACCAAAGATTTAAGCCTTGATGTTTCGCAAAAAATCGGGCCCAATCTGCAGGCCTCTCTCACAATTAATACTGATTTTGCGGAAACCGAAGTTGACGCACGCAGAACCAATATTACACGTTTCCCCCTGTTCTTTCCTGAAAAAAGAACTTTTTTCCTCGAAGGCTCAGATATTTTTGAATTTGGGTTGGGGCTTCGCAGAGACATCGTTCCATTTTTCAGCCGAAAAATAGGGCTTCTCGAAGGACAGCAGATTCCCATTAATGCAGGAGGCAAAATACAGGGCAGGGTCGGAAATACAAATATAGGCGCTCTTATTGTAACTACAGGAAAATTGGCAGATGTAGCGCCATCTTCAACAATGGGAGTAGTTAGAGTAAAACAGAATATTTTTGCAGAATCGTCAGTGGGAATTATCGCCACAGCAGGATATCCCAGCGGATTGGATCAGAGCTGGCTCGCAGGCTTTGACTTTACGTATAAAACCTCAAAATTCAGAGGAAAGAAAAATTTCCTTGTGGGCCTTTGGGGATTGTGGAACCACAGGCAGGATATGGAAGCTGTACAGAGTTCTTACGGCTTTAAAGTGGATTATCCGAATAACCTCTGGAATATCTCCCTTACATACAAAAAAATAGGCGACAATTTTCAGCCGTCACTGGGATTTGTTCCGCGCACCGGAGTCAATATCTGGCAGGGTTCCTTAGTATACAGCCCCCGCCCCTCCTGGCCACTGGTACGCCAGATGTTTAATGAATGTTTCCCAATGCTGGTAACCAATACTGACAATGAATGGGAAAGCTATCGGCTTTTTATGGCGCCTGTAAACTGGCGGCTTGAAAGCGGCGACCGGTTTGAGTTTAACATTATTCCGCAGGGGGAAAAACTGGATGAGCCTTTTGAGATTTCAGATGACGTAACAATATCCCCAGGGCATTATCACTGGACAAGGTTTCGTCTTGAAGGAGGCCTTGCTGCGAAACGTAAAATCAGCGGCCAGGTTACATGGTGGTTCGGGAAGTTTTATACAGGCACGCTGGATCAGATAGAACTGAGAATGTCAATAAACCCCTCCCCTGTTGTAAATGCAGGTATCTCCGGCGAATTTAATTACGGACGATTAAAGGAAGGAAATTTTACACAGCAGCTTGTGGCGTGCCGCCTTTCAATAAATTTCTCTCCCGATCTGCAGTTAAGCGGATTTCTGCAGTATGATAACGAAAGCCAGACTGTCGGTTTAAATTCAAAATTGCGCTGGATATTTTCACCTCTCGGAGATCTGTTCATTGTTTACAATCACAATCTGGCAAAATCTATTACAGACAGGTGGTACCGGGATTCCAACCAGCTGCTGCTTAAGTTGAGATACGGAGTCAGGATATAAAAAAATAATCACTGCACAATTGGGGCAGGTTTATGCGTATTTTAATTGTAGAAGATGAAGAAAAGATTGCAGGCTTTTTAAAAAAAGGCATGGAAGAAGAAGGATGGAGTGTTGATACAGCATCAAACGGAATTACAGCTCTTGATGTTTTGAAAGCCGGAAAATATGATGTAATCATTCTTGATATAATGCTTCCAAAACTTGACGGCCTCTCTGTGCTCAGATCAATGAGGGAAAATACAGACAACACTCCTGTTCTGCTTCTGACAGCAAAGGATTCAGTCTCAGACAGAGTTAAGGGGCTTCGTTTCGGTGCAGATGATTACCTGATTAAACCCTTTGCATTTGACGAGCTCCTCGCCCGTATTGAAGCTCTGGCACGCAGGAACAGAACCGTCTTTTCAGGCTTACTTAAAGCTGCAGACATGGAAATCGACGAAAAAAGCCACACGGTAAAACGTAGCAGAAAAGCAATAGATTTAACACCGCATGAATTCCGGCTCCTTTGTCTGCTGGCAGAAAATTACGGCCGCGTTCTGTCCCGTCTTACAATTGAAGAAAAACTCTGGGGGCTTGATCTTGAAAAGGAGACCAATATTGTTGATGTGTATATTAACAGACTGAGAAAAAAAGTAGACATCCCGTTTAAAAAACCCCTGATTCATACTGTCCGCGGTTTCGGCTACAAACTGGAGGTTTCTGATGGAGATTAAATTCCCCATAGTTGTACGCCTTGCACTGTGGAACACTGCAGTACTTTTAATGGCTCTTCTTCTGTTCGGATATTTATCCTACTACTTTGTTTCCAGAGAACTCTATTCCGAGCAAAAAACCCTGCTCCAGGAAAGCGGAGAACAGGTTTCCGAAATTATGCGGATAAGAGACGGAAGCCTTTATATAAGGCATCTCAAATATGAATTACGGGAAGAACTGAATTTTACTGAGAAAGGGATCTTTTTTGAAATAACTGACCGGCGGGGAGAAACTGTATTCAGATCACCCAATTTCCCCTATCATCTTGAAATAAAAGACAAAATTCCCGAGGATAGGCTCGGCAGGTTCTATGACAGACAAGGCTCTGCGTTCAATATAGTATCTATACCAGTATCTATCCGGTCCAGACACCACGATCACGGGAGAGTTTATGTCTACTCGATCTGTATAGGGCAGTCAACAAAATATGTTGCGCAGGTTTTAAAACGCATAAGGCATCTGTTATTCTGGCTTATACCAATAGTACTGCTTTTATCAGGCACAGGCGGATGGTACATGGCAAAACGCAGCCTGACACCTGTTGCAAAAATTACGAAAACAGCAAAAGAAATCGAACTCCAAAACCTGGACAAACGTCTTCCCGCACCAAGAGTTGACGATGAACTGGGGAGGCTCACAACTACTTTTAACGACATGATTGACAGATTAGAGAAGGGCGTAAATAAAATCCAGCAGTTTACTGCAGATGCTTCTCATGAGCTAAGAACACCTTTGACAATTATAAGAGGAGAAATTGAAGTTACACTGCGCCGTACCAGAACAAACAGGGAATACAAAGAAAAACTTAATGATATACTTTCGGAAATATTATGGATGAATAAAATTGTTGAAAATCTGCTTACATTTTCAAAAGCAGATTCGGATAAAAATTTTCTGGAATTAAAAAGCACAAGGCCTGACAAGCTTGTAAAAGAAGTTGTGGACGCATTTAAAAGCGCTGCATATACAAAGGGTATTACTGTTGAATACAAATCAGGAAGAGGGATTGATAATATTTTTATAGACAGAGACAGAATAAGGCAGGTTGTATCAAATCTGATTGATAATGCGATAAAATACACAGGTAAAGACGGGAATGTAGAGGTTCTTTTATCTAAACATGAAAAAGGGATGGCCATTGCTGTCAGTGATACAGGCATAGGAATTAAAAAAGAAGATTTACCATTTGTATTCGATCGTTTTTTCCGGACAGATAAATCAAGAACCAGGTTTGGCAGCAGTACAGGCCTGGGCCTCTCAATATGCAAATTGATTGTTGAAGCCCATAACGGAAACATTACAATTCAGAGCAAGCCGGGCACAGGCACAACTGTTCAGGTTTTTCTGCCCCACAATCCTTCTGAAGTTTAAAAGACTGTCCCGTCCTGAAATAGGTATAGGGTATAAAGGAATACGACATAGATATTTTACCGGCATCTGAAAATTTCCGTTAAAAAAATGTTAAAAAACGAACGTCCCGAGAATCAGGACAAACTGTTTGAGCCCGATTCTCTTTAAAAAAAATATGATAGCCAGAATCGGGAGGAAAAACCAGGGGGAGGATGGGTTAATCACAAATGCATGCAATCACCCACCACCTCTGGATGCCCGTTTTCACGGGCATGACAAGCCAACAACCCGTCATTCTGAAAGAGCAAAAGCGACTGACCACTCCCCCTGCAGCTTCACCGCACCAATAATATTTTTACTATACTCTCAAATTTTCCCGCACAGAGCCGTACAAGATAAACTCCTGTAGGCAGAGACGAACCGTCAAAAACCACCCTGTGAGTTCCTGAAGTAATATTTTTATGCATAAGCAGTGCAACCTCTTCCCCTCTCAAATTATAAACACGTATATCAACAGGCCCGCTCTGTGCCAGACCGAATGATATTGTTGTTGAGGGATTAAACGGGTTTGGAAAGTTCTGCCTCAAGTAGTATCTGCGCTCCGATATCACTGCAGGATATTCAATGCTGGTCTGGCTTATTTCCATTGGACCAGACAGGGCAGACGTATTGCTGTCTGCATCAGTTGCAGTTGCAGTAATATTGGAAAGAGCAGGCACTGACGACAGATTAAGGCTGAAATTGCCTGCATTATCAGCAGTTGTTTTACCGATATACTCTTTTGCCTGGCCGTTCTCATCATTAAATATTTCAATAACATTTCCCGGCCCAGCATGGCCTTCCACTTTATCCGAAAGAGCTGCTGTAATAACAGGCGCAGAAATATTATTATTAGTACCTAAGCTTAAATATATTCCTGTAAAATCATTGCCAGTTACTAAATTTCTGCTCAGCTTGTTTCGTACAGCTCCGTCCTGAAGTCCGATAGCATACAATTCGCAGAATCCGATTTTATTGTCTCTTACGGAATTATCATGGGATCCATTCGTCAGCCAGACTCCTGTATTCAAATTTCCGATTTTTTCCCATGAGCCAGACACATTAAAAAAATTATTCCGGATAGTGGACAGGGAATCCTGATACAGGCTCAG
>JAGGVB010000117.1 GCA_021158245.1 bacterium
AGATTCGCATGAGCGTTTGACTGAGAAAATTCGGGTGTTTAGATCCAGAATTTCACATTCGGAATTCGGGTGGAATGCAGGCTGCATTCCACGTACGGAAAGCATTTTAATATAACTATGGAATATTCTGCTTCTTAGTGAAATTTCAGAGGAAAGTTCGCTTTCTATTTGTTCCAAATTCAGTTTTTCTCTATTTATTGACCGTGCTCTTCCGGTAAGTTCTACGCCCTGCTCATAGTTCCTGGATCCAAGAAGGCTGTGAATGTATACTGCTGGTATTCCAGGCAGTACAAGGGGTATTGACTGAGATGCAAGGAATTTTTTTGCAATAGTTTCATCGGAGTCGTTTTGTTGAGCAACAGCATCAACATATGAAATGTTGAGCTCGTATGGAATTTTTTTTCTGCCTTCTGTCTTGTAAGATACTCTTCCGTGGTTTTCCCTGACATGTTCTATTAATTGTTCAATTTCATTATCATTAATATAACCTTTAAGCGGCAGCAGCCCTATACCGTCATGGGATGCGGTAAAATTAAGAAAAGTTGTTTCATCAGAAGAAAATTTAAGTGTATGTGCCCATTTTGTCAGAATTGTCGAGTCCTGTTTAAGGAGTGTGTAAAGTGTCAGTGGAGGAAGCGTAAAGTTGTAAATTATATGTGCTTCATCGTGTCCGCTGCCGAAGTATGATATATTCTGTTTGTGAGGAACATTTGTTTCCGTAAGAATGATACACTCCCTTTGTGCCGCTTCTGTTATAAGGCGAAAAAGTTTAACTAAAAGATGAACCTGCCTTTGATGAATGCACGCTGTTCCTTTTTCCTTCCACAGATAAGCAATAGCATCAAGCCTTACCATGGAAGCTCCCTTTTGGATGTAGAAAAGAAAGACATCAATCATTTTAATAAGCACATTAATACTTTTATAATTCAAATCTATCTGATCTTCACTGAAAGTCGTCCATAAAAAAACTTTTGAACCGTCCTTTTTGATAAATGGGGTTAAAAGCGGCAATGCTCTCGGCCTGGCTACCATTGAGAGGTCTTCATCAGGATCCATTTCTATTGCGAGATGTTCAAATTCCTTTTCTCCTGCAAGATATTTTTTGAACCACGTACTTTTTGCAGAAATATGGTTAAGCACAAGGTCGAACATGAGTTTTGTATTTTTGCCGAGATTTTCAATGTCTCTCCATGAACCGAGCTGAGGATTTACCTCTTTGTAATCAATTATGGAAAAGCCGTCATCTGAAGAGAAAGGAAAAAACGGAAGAATGTGAATAAAAGATACAACCTGTTTAAGCTTGTCATTATAGAAATGGAGCAGAGTTTTAAGAGGTTTCTCTCCATATTTGAAGATAGAATCACCGTAAGTTATAAGAAGTATGTCTTTTTCGGAAAAAAGAGCTCCAGTGTTGTTGTTTGTTTTTTTGTATTTTTCGGAAAGTTGAATAATTTTTTCAAAAGCTGTCTCAGCATCTGTACGGGAATAGAGCTCTGTCAGTATTTCCCTGATTTTTTCTCTGATTTCAGATTGAGATAAAGAAGAATATTTTTTTAAATCTCGCTGTTTTGTGAGATCAGCCATATTAATTGCCTGTTTTTTGAATAACTAACAATTTACAGAAGAAAAACATAAATCTGTTGTTTCCGGAAAGTGCTGTTATTTAAAGTCTTTCCATGAACAAACAGTAATGAATTCGTAATCAAACCATTCACTATTTGTGTAGTGTGCAGGTGTGGTCATTTCCACATCGGTCCGTTCGAATTTTTCAATTTCAGCAGGAGACCATTTTTCCGGATTTAGTTTATCAAACAATCGATTAAAACCGTAATAACCTTCGTTCTCCATTTCTTTGCGCAGTTTTTCCTGGATTGTCCTTACTGCTGTAGAACAAACTTTAAAATTTTTTGCTGATTCAAATACTGATATCTTTTTTTGATGAGGATACCCGAGTATTTTGTTTATCATAATATCTACAAGGTCGCCGATATCGTATTTGGTGCCAATAAAATGAGAAGCAGTATCAACCATTATTTTTAATTGGTGGTCTGTGTATCGCTGTTTTGTAAAACGCATTACTTTGAATTTTTGTTTTGTCTGATATTCAAGTGTTTCCCACCTCGCTACAGGATATGTCATGGAGAAAACCTTGTCATCCGAGAAGTAGAGAACCGTATGAGTCGGCCTGTAATCGGAGTCTTCGCCGAACAGTTCTTTTTGATAAGTGCGAATACCTCTCAGGCCTATGAATTTAAAAGGGCTTCGTATGGTGGAACTTTCATCAAGAGATATAACGTCACCCGGTTTGATTATTTTACTTACTATTTCATTAGTATTCATAGAGTCTGATTCTTCACTAATAAATTATTTGTATCTGCCAGCGGTGTCTATCTTTTTAACTAAAATAGATTATTCCGGTTCCCGGTAAAAATCAGGGCAAAGTGAATGAAATATTTGTGTCTATTAACCGGCGCTGTGAACCTGATCTGTTCCGATTAATATAAATAGATATATAATCCGATGGTCTCTTGTCAGTTACTAATTTCAAATATA
>JAGGVB010000118.1 GCA_021158245.1 bacterium
CTCTTATTGCATCAAGAGCAATTCTCGCCTTTAATTCATTGCTGTGTTTTTTTCTACCCATTTTGTGCCTCCTTTTTCTTGGAAACACACCTTAACATACTGTCTCATTTTTGGGGTCCACTATAGTTCTCTACACTAAATATTACCTATCTTGGCTTCAAAGCCCATCCAAAGCCCGAAGCGAGGCCATTAAAATTTGATGATCCATATCAAATCCTTGATCAATGTATTTGCCATTGTCATGAATCAATCCCGGGATAGCTCTTGACTGTGGTGGCAGAAAGCGCTACCATATTTATTATGAAAGCAAAACACCGGAAGACATTAGCGGCCATCTTTACCAAGCCTACCAAGGCAAATATCAAATTCATTGATATTGAGTCTCTGGTCAAAGCGCTTGGCGGTGAAGTTCGAGAGGGTGATGGTTCGCGGGTGGTCTTGGAATTTTCCGGCACAAGAGAATACGCCCATAGGCCGCATCCGGGGAAAGAAGCAAAGAAATATATGATTGAAAAAATTCGTGAATGGTTGACAAACTTGGAGGTGACGCCATGAACAGTATGACCTATAAGGGGTATTTTGCTAAAATCAATTTTGACGAACGGGATAGTATCTTTTGGGGTAAAGTGATTGGAATAAAAGACAGTATTACCTTTGAGGGTGAAACTGTAGCACGGCTCACCGAAGATTTCCACAACGCCATTGACCATTATCTTGCCGACTGCAAAAAAGAGGGACGCACCCATGATAAACCTTACTCCGGCAAGCTGACCTTACGCGTTTCCCCTAGCATACATGCCGAAATAGCCGCTGCCGCAGCTCACGCCGGGAAAAGCCTTAACAAATGGGTAACTGACACGCTGGATCAGGTTGTTCATTCCTGTTAACTGTTTATTGCTGAGGTAATTCAAGCACATAGTTTCAATCGCAAAACGGCTGTTCCAACAAAGACGTTCAGTAGACGCGGAGAACTGCGGCGGCGCTGACGCGGCAAATTTCTTGGCGCGCTACTGACGCAGAATGATAGGCTGAACCGCTGCGCGCTCCAGCCTATCGCCGCCGGATGCTTCGCCCTTGCCCTTAAAGGTTTCGCTTGCGCTCCACCTATCAAGGCCAATGGAGCCGACTGCGATTCTCAGTTTTGGCGCGAGCAAGCTCCCTCCAAAACCTGCGAGTCTCGCGGCTCATCCGGCGGCGTTCTGTGTAAAAATAACTTTAGATATGTAACAGGCATTAAAATACAGGGGGAATACGATGAAATTAATTGAAGTAGCAATTAAAAAATTTAGAAATATTATTGATTCGAATACCGTGAAAATTGAAGATGATATTACTTGTCTTGTGGGAAAAAATGAATCTGGGAAAACTTCTTTTTTACATGCCTTATATAGGCTAAACCCTGTTAGAACTAATGCTAAATTTGTTGTTGAAGATAATTACCCTGCTTGGTTAGAGAAAAAAGATAAAATGCAGGGATTAAATCTTAATGAAGTAGAACCTGTAACAGTAAAATTTCAGTTGGAATCCGATGATATCAAAATACTCAAAGATAAATTTGGTGATATATTGGAAGACGATGTGATTACTTTAAGTAAAAGCTATGAAAATACTTTATCAACCTCAATAAATTATGATGAGAATAAATATATTAAATGGATTTTGAAAGAATTATCTTTTTCTAAAGATGTTAGAAGTGACCTAACAAAATGCGCTTCTTTTATTGATTTAAAAAACATAGTTGAAGGTTATGAACAGCCCGAAGAAAGCAATGAGAAAGAACAAGAATCAATAGATACATTAAAAGAGCGTTTAAAAAATACAATCGGAGAAAATGATTGTCTTAACTCTGCAATTTTCAACACAATAAAAAATAAAATACCCAAATTCATTTACTTTGATAAATATAGCGGGCTTCCATATACTGTAAAGATCAAAGAGATATTAGAAGCATCGGAAGATAATCTGACAAATGAACAACTAACTGCCAGATCTTTGTTGAGAATGGCGGCAGCAGATGATGATTATTTATTAAATCCAGATTATGAAAGACGGAAAAGAGAATTAGAAAATATTGCCAATGCTTTAACCCAAGATGTCCTAAATTATTGGAGCCAAAACCCAGATTTACGCGTAAACCCTGATATTACACAAAAAACAATAACTGAACCTAATGGTCAAACAACAGTAATAGATGAATTGAAAATTAGGATTTGGGATAATAAACATTTCCTGTCATTACCTTTTACTGAACATTCAACGGGTTTTCAGTGGTTTTTTTCATTTTTAGCCGCATTTTCAGAATTTGAATATAGCAATGAACCAATTATTATATTATTAGATGAGCCGGGACTTGGACTGCATGGGAAAGCACAGGCAGATTTTCTTCGATTTATTGAAGAACGTTTAGTGATTAAAAGACAAGTACTATATACAACGCATTCACCTTTCATGGTTCAGCCCAACCATTTAGAAAGGACAAGATTAGTTGAAGAGAAAGATAGGGATAGTGGAAGTAAAATAACAGCTGAAGTTTCAACAACTGACCCAGATACACTTTTCCCATTGCAAGGAGCATTAGGTTATGATTTAGCTCAGCATCTGTTTATTTCTAAAAATAATCTCGTATTAGAAGGAACGTCAGACTTTACATATATTCAAATTATTTCTGATTTTTTAAAGGAGCAGAATCGTTCAGGGCTTCTTGACGAATGGACATTGGTTCCTGTCGGAGGTGCTGATTTAATACCAACCTTTGTAGCATTATTGGGTATCCATTTAGACATTACGGTTATAATTGATGCACGAAAAGAAGGCAATCAAAAATTATCAAATCTTGCACATAAAGGATATCTAAACCAGAAGAGAATTATAACATTGAATGAGATTACAAAAACAAAACTCGCGGATATTGAGGACATTTTTACGATTGATGATTATTTAAAAATTTACAATGAAGCTTTTGGAGAAGAAATAAAGAAGGAAGACTTAACTGGGACCGATCAAATCGTAAATAAAATAGCAAGATTTAAAGCAGTTTCCAGATTTAATCACGGTAAACCTGCTGATTATTTTTTAAGAAATAGAGATAAATTCTTGGATAGTATAAGTGATAAAACATTGGAGAATTTTGAAACATTATTTGAAAGAGTGAATTCAACTTTTGAAAAGTAGAAATGCATAAACAAAAGAACACAGAACAAAACGATTCACTGGATTGCAGGGGTCTCAGCCGCTTTGCAAAGTTTTAGTTTAACAAACTTTATTATCACGAATTAGTTTACTGGAAACCCCTGCAACCAGTGATCTTGGCGTTCGGGCGTGCTGCGCACGCCCGAATGCGGAGCTGAGCTATCGCTCCCTACCGCGGATTTATTCGGATGTGCGCTGATTCGCACACCCGAACAAATCCGCTGGAGCGAAAGTCGTTGCAGACTTCAAGCTTGCAGCTTGAGCCTGCCACGCCTTCGCTCAGCTCCGCATTAGCCTTCTATGAGGAATAAAATGAATTCGTCCAATAGTCATATAGAAGATTTTTTGAATTATTATTGTGCTCTTAAGAGCCCCCCTGAATATGCAATTATGTTGAAGGGAAAATGGGGATGTGGAAAAACATGGTTTATCAAAAAATATTGCGAAAAACTAAAACAAGATGGCCAAAATCATCTATATGTAAGCTTATATGGTATTACTTCTTATACTGAGATCGAAAATTTATTTTTTCAGCAATTACACCCAGTCCTCTCTTCCAAGGGAATGGCTTTAGCCGGTAAAATTTTAAAAGGTTTAATAAAAACAAGTATAAAAATAGATCTTGATGGTGACAACAAACCAGACGTAAATATCAAGTCTCAAGTTCCAAACATTGACTTGCCAGAACGTTTTAAAAGTGCAGATGGAAATATTCTAATTTTTGATGATTTGGAGCGATGTGGTATAAAAAAACAAGACATACTTGGTTATATAAACCATTTTGTGGAGCATCAAGGTTTTAAAGTCATTATCATTGCAAATGAAGAGGACATAATATCAAAAGATAAATGTGTAAACAGCCTTATTAAATCAGAGACTTTATACATCAAGATAAAAGAAAAATTAATCGGGAAAACTTTTGAAATAATATCTGACATTGATGAAGTATTAGATAACTTATCAAATTTACTTGAAAATGATGTAACAAAGAAAGAAATCAAAGATAACCTTAACACCGTAAAAGAAATTTATTTAGCATCTAACTACCAAAATCTTCGTCATCTTAAACAATCACTCTGGGATTTCGAAAGATTATTTTCTGTATTGCCTGCTGATATCACTTCAAATAAAGAATTTAGTAAAGATTTACTTCAAATATTTTTAGTGTATTCTTTTGAAATTAAGTCTGGGACAATCCTTCCAACAGAATTGAAAAAAATTACCTCAGGCTATTTTGATAGAATTTCCAAAGAAAAGAACAAAGAAAAATCTAAATATGAAACGCTGACCGAAAAATACAGCAATATAACATTTTATGACCACATATTTGAACTGTCAGCATGGGAGCTTTTTTTCGATAAAGGAATTATTGATAAAGAAATCATACTGGAATCCTTAAAAAAGAATAAGCACTTTCAGGATGAGAATACTGCAAATTGGGTGAAATTGTGGCATTTTAGAGATTTAGAAGATGATGCATTTTCTAAATTATACAAAATGGTTTCACAGGAAATCGCTAATAAAGAACACAAGGAAGTTGGAGTAATAAAACATATAATGGGTCTTTTTCTATCGTTTTCAAATTTGGGACTGATTAATGAAACTAAAGAAGTAATTATTGAAAACGCTAAGGGATATATAAACTACCTAAAATCAAACAATCTGCTTAGTCAATCAAATTCTAATCAATTTCCAGCATTCGAAGATGACACATGGGGTGGTCTTGGTTTCGCAGGCGAAGAACTGCCCGAATTTAAAGAACTAAATGAATATATAGCAAAAAAGACAGAAGAAATAAAAACTGAGAGCATGCCTGATGCTGGCAAGTCATTGCTTAAAATCATGGTATCCGATACCAGCAAATTCTATACGCAATTAGTTCATACTAACTCTGAAGATAATCTGTACTATGAAATACCAATTTTAAAGTATATAGACCCAGAGAGTTTTGTTACTGAGTTTGGAAAGCTCTCACCAGAAAACAAAAGGACAGTAGCCTACGCTCTTACAGGAAGGTATAAACACTCTATCTTTTTTGAAAAAATACATGAGGAAATAACCTGGTTAAAGCAAGTGAAATCAATCCTCTCTGAAAAACAAAAATTTCTGAGTGGTAAAGTCAGTGGATATATCATTAAATTAACTGTCAACAACCATGTCGATAAATCAATAAAGGTGTTAGAAGAATATAAAAAACAGGCTAACAAAATAAATTCAGCCGACGCAAAAAGCCGCGCGGCTGATTTGTGACGTTATCTTTCGCATAATTTTACTTGCATACACACAATTATAGTTATAAGGTGTATAAAAATGCAAGGGAGGTGTTCAATGAAACGTACAAATATTGTGATAGATGATAAACCTTTGGAAGATTGTTTAAGTGCTACCTGGGTTGAGACTTTGAAAGATCTTTTTTGAAATACATAA
>JAGGVB010000119.1 GCA_021158245.1 bacterium
GCAAAAATAACTGTTAAAGCACCAAGAATATATATTATACCCATAACAGGCACAATCTTCTCTGTTACTTTTGCAATACGCTTTATACCGCCGATAATTATTAAGAATAAAAGTATTGCGAGAGAACTGCCTAATGCCCAGAGAGGTATATTAAAAACCCGCTGAGTCGTACGAGCAATATTGTTAATCTGTGGGAGATTCCCTGTTCCGAAAGAACAAATCACTGTTGCAGCGGCAAAAATTACAGCCAGCCACTTCATGTTCAGCTTCTTCTCCATGTAGTACATGGGGCCGCCTGAAATGCTTCCATCAGATTCAACATTACGATATTTGTGTGAAAGACTGCACTCAACAAACTTTAATGTCATACCGAAAAATGCTGTTACCCAAAGCCAAAACAGTGCTGCAGGGCCTCCTATCCAGAGAGCCAGTCCTACTCCGCCGATGTTTCCAGTCCCGATAGTACCGGAAAGGGCAGTTGCAAGGGATTGAAAGTGAGTTGTATCGCCGGCAAAAGAATCTTTTTCATAACGCCCTGTTACAATACGCAGCGCATGCCTGAAAAATCGGATCTGAGGAAATCTGAGGTAAATACTGAAAAATATTCCTGTACCGAGAAGTATGTATGGAAACCATACGCTCTTGTTTCCGGCAAAGGTGTTGATCTGAACCAGTAAATTATTAATAGCATCCATAACTATCCCTTCATATAGGTAGGTATAAAACAGGTATTACAATGAATTTTCATATATATTTTATAAGAGAAAAAAAGAGGGAGATATTAATCTTCCCCTTATTTTGTGGAGACGGTGGGAATCGAACCCACGTCCGCAAGCAACATTCTGCAAACCACTACGTGCGTATCCTGTCTTTAATCTCGCTGAAACTGCCCGTCAGGCAGGGATAGTTTCAGCACAGTCTGCTAATTTTTCACTGATTTACCGCAGGCATGCAAATCAGCAATCCCGCCTTTGCGACGTTCCTTTGAAAACCACGGCAGGATTAGGTTTTCAGGAACGGGTTGCCTAAAACTAGGCAGCCATAGCGTATGAATAATCGCCAATTATTATAAGTTCCCGGATTTTTAACCAGGTTCCAGGACCTGGACACGCAATTCACAGAACATCTGCTCCCGTCGAAGCCAAGTCGTCCCCTTTCAAATGTCTGATAAAAATTTACAAAAATTTGATTTTAATGTCAACTCAATTATTTTGCTTGCTTAACAACATTATTGCAAAACTATCTTTTTAAAGATGCTTTGGAAAATCTGTATGATGGAATTTTTACATTATACTTAATTTCATTGATAATAAATTCCGTACCTTTTCCGTGCTTAAGCATATCCTTAAAAACAGCATGGGTTGCCACCCATCTCCCCTCTTTGAGTTCAATCTTTTTTACCGAAACTTTTCGAAGCAGAGTACTGCTTTTTGCATATCTTTGATCCTGAAGAATAAGATAGCGCTCTTTATCAACAAGAATAATCCTTTTTTTGTATGAAACATCCTCGCTTTTTGCATTAAGCTGAATCTTCCAGCAAGGCCTGCCAATGAATTGTTCTGTACCGATTATTACGGGATCGTAGTGATTAGATATTTTAGGATCTTCCATCATATCTTCATAGGTTAAATCAGATCCGAGTACTGACTGCCTGAGCATGTTGCCCGATATTCGGATTATTCTGTCAGTTGAAGGGGAATACATCCATAAATTGTCTTTTATTTTCAGCATTTTGGTCCCTTTTTCTCTGGCAGGAGCAATGTATTCTGTAAATGATTTCTCCTCTCCCTGTATCCACGACCTGGCCTTAACACTTCTGGTTGCTCTTCTTCCATGAATAATCATTGTGGAAATTACATATTTATTTATTGAGAGAGTGTTTTCTTCAACTCTTGATATGATCTTGTCAGCATCGGGCTGCTGATTAAACAGAATTAAAAAAAGTGCTGCCAAAGTAAAATTATACATTTTCATGTTAAGCCTCTAATTTTTTAAATAACTGTGCTGTATTTCTTTTAAAAATATTAATTCCGGAAATAGCTGAACCAAGAATTGTAGCGCATATTCCCGGGATAAAACCGATATAATAGCTTGTTGCATTTACGTCAGCCCTGATTACATCATTTACAGTAAGAGTGGCATTTCTGAACATTGATGACATGTTTAAACCATGATATTCAAGAAAGTAGCTTATTGCAAGGCCTGCCATAGTACCCAGAATTGAACCGAATATTCCAATGAGCAACGATTCAAGAATGAGGGATTTGTAAATTTTAGGTTTTGTCTCACCCATAGCCAGCCTTATTCCGAATTCACCGTATCTTCTTAATCCACCCAAAAGGCCTGCATTCCACAGTACAATTGACATTGCCCCTATAAAAATAAACGCAATTATACCGGAGAACATGGCAGCCATATCCAGATATGAGGCAAGTTCGTTCTGATTGTAAAGAGTAACCATTACAGGGGCAAACTCATCTTCTGAATCTTTGTACTTTTCATTAAAATTCTCTGCAATAGAACTGCTTTGATCCTTTATATAGAGATCATTTTTAAACAGGCCTATTATTTCTCCTGCACAATTCTCCATGTCAAGTGCCTGCTGAATTCCGGATAGATCAACAATAACAAGAGATTTATCCAGACCCGAAATACCAAATTGTACAGTACCGGAAATAACAAAATTCCACATAGTCATACTTCCGTTCATGGTACTGCTTATCAGAGTTACTGTATCTCCGGGAGAAACTTTTAATTTTTCTGCAAGAAGAGTGCTGACAATTATTTGGTCAGGCCTTGTGATAATTTTACCGGATACAATCTTGTTTTCAAGTTCAAGAATTCGTTTTTCAACAGAATTTTTGCCTGTTAAATCAACAGCCATACCGTAAACAGGAGTCTGCTCCTTTGTTTCACCCCTTTCATCAGGTATATCCAAAAGACCGCCGAACCTTATTCTTGGCTGCCAGTACATTGTCGGATACCTGCTGTTCAGGGATGCAAGGATCGAATCAACATCTGTCAATGCAAGGTCATTAGGAATTTGAGACTTTTCTTCAGCATAAGCTCGTGTCATAATTTTTACATGGCCTGTATCAAAATGAGCAGTTGTTCTTATCATTTCTGTCATAAAGCCATTTAAGTAGCTGTAGAGAAATACTGTAAGAAATACACCGGAAAAAACTGTCAGAATTGGAAACAGGGACCGTGACTTGTCCCTAAAAAGTCCTTTTAAGATAAATTTTATCATTGTTCCCTCTTAAATTGTACTTCCTCTTAATGCTTTTGTAGGTTTCAGTTTTGATATTTTTCTAGCCGGCAGATAACTGACAACTGCTGTTAAAATCAGCAGAATAATTAATGTGCCGAATATTAACTGAAGACTGTAATGGGGATAAAGAGTGTCGCCAAGTGCAAAACCATAAGAATCTGTTGCAGCGGGTAATTTCCATCCTTTTGTAAAAGTTAAATACATCAAAGGAAAACCGTAAACAAAAGCAATTAAATCAGCAAGAAAATTATATGCTATACCTTCGAATGTAAATAAAGCCACAACTTTTCCATTGGTCATGCCCAAAGCCATCAGAGTTCCTATTTCCTTTTTTCTTTTAAAAATTGACAGGGTTTGTGTGTCAAAAATAGCTATCATTGCTAAAAATATCAGGATAACGTAAAAAATCATTCCTCCTGCAGTTTTCGCCTGTACAAGTGTCTTAAGATCCTGCAGAAGAAAATCCAGATTTTTAAACGACCAATTATCATTGGTATTTACAGCTTGCGTATTTTTACCCAGGACTATGATAGTTGCTTCTTTATCAAGCCCGAATAATCCCTGTAATGTTGCAAGCGGCACCCATAATTGATTGTTGTCAATATTCTGAACATCTGTTTTCATTATTTCAACAACCTGAAAATTTATAGCATCAAACGCGCCTTTTGAATCTTTCCACTGAACAGTAAAAATATCACCCTTTTGCAGTCTTGCGGATTTTGCCATTCGGGTCCCTATTAATGCTGGAATAATTCCGTCTTCTGAATTTTTCAGAACATGGGACGGAATTGTTAATATTTTCTGCACAGGATCAATCCCTTTTAAAAGAACAGGACTGACCCTTCCATCCTTGTAAAGCATTCCTCTTGTAATTAAAATTGGAGTTGCCGCATTTTTTTCGATTAATTCTGAAAGTTGAGGAGAGATTATCTGGTGACTGTCATCAATTGAGAATGGATCGTATGGATCATATCCATGAGCCCAATATTGGCCTCCTCCAAGTTCAGCATCTATCATTGCTTTTGAGGCTTGCAGCTCCATTCCCTTGTATATTCCCTGAAGCCAAATTATCGTAACAATACTCAAGGAAAGGACAAATGAATTAAGCCAGGTTTTTATGCCTGCCCTGAATGTATTCTTTGCAGCAAGAACAGGAATGATCATTTTTCTATCCCCCTGTCCAAGGATTTTAATATTTCATCTTTGTCAATCTTACCGTCAACCAATGTGATTTTTCTTCCAAGATATTTCATCACCTTTTCATCGTGAGTGGCAAATAAGAACGTAATACCAAATTCTGAATTAAGAGTTCTCATTGTATTCATTATATTATGAGAATTTTTCGCATCCAGATTTGCAGTAGGTTCATCTGCAAGGATAATCTGTGGTTTTTTTACAACTGCTCTTGCAATTGCCACTCTCTGGCATTCTCCTCCGGATAATTCTTTTGGAAGCGATGCTGCCCTGTCTTTTAGACCTACCCATTCAAGAGCATCCATTACCATTTTTTTGCGTTCCTTTTTGTCCAAGTTTAATAGTAATAACGGGAATTCAATATTTTCGAAAACAGTATAAACAGGAAGAAGGTTGAAGGTCTGAAAAATGAAACCTATTTTTTTTGTTCTTAATTCTGCAGCTTTCCTGCTGCTGAGTTTCTCAACATTCTCACCCAGCACTCTGCACTCTCCTCCGGTAGGATTGTCCAAAGTTCCGATTATGTTTAGAAATGTAGTTTTACCTGAGCCGCTGGGTCCCACAACACCCGCAAATTCCCCACTTTTAAAAGAGATAGACAGATTATTAATTGCTTTTAATACTGTGTGCCCCATTGGATATTCTTTTAAAAGATTTTTCGTCTCGATGATTGTGTTATTTGCCATAATAACCTCTCATATCAATGATTGTATAAAAACATAAACTCAAATCCCTTGCCGCTGAATGCCTGATAAGCAGAATTTGAAATGGGAAGATTTCCCGAATTAATAAAACTTATCAGAAAAATCTGAAATTTGTCATAGGTCATCTTGAATTGCACAAATCTGTACCAATCTTTTGAACTGTCATTATAGAAAAAAATTGCAGACACAGAGTTTATCATATCTAAAGGATAATTAACTGTTAATGCAAATAACTTGGCCGGATATAAATTTGTACCAACTTTATCACCAAAGGATTGGTAAAAATATTCTACAGCTGCATATATGCCGTTTCCTGCAGAAAAGGTATAATCAACACCAAGACTTGCCATTTTCTGAAATTCAAATGCCGAACTTTGTATGTCCCTATGAATCAGACACATTTCTGACCATAAACCGAAGTTGAAATCAAGTCTCAGGTCTGCCCCGAATTTTGTTTCCTTAAATTGTGTCTTATTTATATTAAAAGGGATCAACTGGTCTTGTAATCCCGGTTTCTGAAAATTGGTTTCTCTTTCATGTACAGAAAATCCCATCTCTCCTTTTGAAAGAGGCAATTCTATTCTTCCGCCATATTCAGGTTTTTTAATATTAGACGGCAGGATCTCCCAGCCTTTTGTGCCTTTGTTTCTCAAAAGCCCCCAGAGCCACACATTGATATTACCGGGGAAATAATAGCGGAAAAGTGCGCTGTATACTCCTTTTGTCATCTGAAGCGGATCCCTGGGATCTAACTTTTCGAACCACATTAAAGGCCTTATAAGAAGCCCCGGGCCGAAATTAATACGCTGAAGCCCAATTCTTGCTTCGTATCTGTCAGAGGACAATCTCAACTGTAATCTGTAAAGATCAGAATTTATATCGGATCTGAAACCATTACCCATACTGGTTTTATTTAAAGATGAATTTATATCCACAGATAAAAGCGCATCAAGAGTATATTTACCAAAATGATATGCAAAAACAGACTGTGGTATATATCTTAGATTTGAGTAAAAGGAAGTGTTCTCGTTTCTGCTGTATAACAGAGAGGTAGAAACAAGGCCGCTGAAATCAACTGTCTGTGCAGAGGCAGAAACACAGTTTATTCCAATTAATAGGAAAAGGAAACTAATTCTCGTTCTCTGCTTTTTCACAAATTAATTCCTCTCCACGATACCGAAAAATACAAATTCAACCAGTTCTCTGATCATTTCCTGCGGGCTTTTAAAATGGGCTCTAAGTTGTTTATCTTTGATAATATCAGTGGATTTGTTCAGAATATACATGAGAAAATCCAGATCGAGATTTTTTCTTATCTCACCCTTATCCTGAGCCTTTTTTAAATCCTGCCTGAAAAATTTTAGATTTTTTTCACTGGCATTTTCCATTAAATTATTTAATTGGGGAAAATTGCCGCTGTATAAATCATTTAATATTTCAAAACTCAGATTTTCCGAATATTTGATTTTTAAAAGGATAATATTTTCCAGCTTATTTTTAAATGTATCATCACTGCTCATTATTTTGTTATAATCAGCAACACCTTCTTTAACAAGTCCATCTAAAATTGTACAGGCGAGGTCTACTTTATTTTTAAAATACTTGTAAAAAGTCATTTTGCTCACATTGCTGTGTTGACATATCTCTTCAACACTTACGCGTTTTATTCCGTATTTCCAGAATAGCTTTTTCCCGGTTGAGATAATCCTGTCAAATTTTTCATTTTTTCTTTTCATTTTCTCAATCAAACTTTATCTTGTTTTTAGACGTTTTTCGTTTTTATATACTTTTTTCGTATAATTTAATATAATTCATCTTTTTAGCAATGTCAAGCTTTGTTTTCTTGCATGGCAATTTTTTTTATTGTATTTTAGAGCTACAAAATTCAAATCATTACAAACGGATGATTTATGTTTTTTATTATTTTTTTAACTCTTTTATTTACAGTTTTTTATTTACTTTTGATCATAATCTGGATCAAAGGCCTGAATAATAGAAACGCAGCAATTACGTCAAAAAAATTAAATGTATCAGTTATAATTCCTACTCACAATGCTGAAGATACAATTCCTTCAGTAATTGAAAGTCTGAATGCACAGACTTATCCGTCTGAATTCTGGGAAGTTATTTTTGTTGATGACCGGTCAACAGACAAAACAGGAGAAATCTGTAAAAATGCTCTTAATTATATAGAAAATTCATCCTTGATTTCAATTACAAATGTTGACAGAAATGTATCTCCCAAAAAAAATGCCCTTTTAAATGGTATCAATAAAGCCAAAGGCGAAATTATTTTAACAACAGACAGTGACACTGTGTTACCGCCAGGGTGGATTGAATCAATGGTACAGTGCTATAGAGACGATGTTTCCATGGTTCTGGGCTATGCTCCCTACAGGACAGATATGCCTTTTGATAAATTATTCCATAAAATTCTCGCGCTGGAGTATTTTTCAATGGGTGCGGTTGCCGCAGGATCATGCGGAGCAGGTTTTCCTCTTACATCTTTCGGAGCGAATCTTTCTTTTCGAAAAAAAGATTTTTTTAAAATCGGCGGATACGGAGATACCATCTCAATTCTTTCCGGTGACGATGACCTGCTTATGCATAGATTCAGAAATTCCTGTAAAAATAAAATTATTTTTAATGCATCAAAAGAAAGCCATGTAAAAACAGATCCGCCGGCAGATTTAAAAGCATTCATACGCCAGCGGATCAGATTCAGTTCAAAGCATTTGGCTTATCCGTTAAAAGCAAAACTGATTATGGGCACAATTTATATTTTCCATCTGCTCCTGTTAATACTTTTAATTTCAACGCTGTTTAATTTAAAGCTCCTGCCGGTATCAATCAGTATTATTTTCACAAAATCTTTCTTTGAACTCTATTTTCTTAATAAGGCAAAAAAAATATTTAATGAGCGCAGACTTCTCAGATACTACTTCCCTGCTTTTCTACCACATCTTCTGTACGTTGTTTTTATTCCCATTTTTGCGCAGATTGCGCCTGAAAAGTGGTAGCTGCTGTTTAAAAACATGAAACCGGCAGGCATTATCCGAAAATATTCTCGTTCCCAAACTCTGGTTTGTCGGGGCTGTATCAAAAGTCGATTTGAAATCATTGCGAGGAGCGAAGCAACGAAGCAATCTCCGGAATTGAACCCTAATTGAGAAGATTACTTCTTCCGGCAAGCCGGAATCGCATGACAGGGCTGGGAATTTTGATACAGCCCCTGAATATCAGGAAAAAGAAAGATTATATGCAGCCTTTAAATAAATTCCCTACAGTACTCTATCTTTTATTAGAATACATATGCGTGCACAGCCCGAAGTACAGCTCTGCAGATTCCATTACAGTTTCAGAAAGAGTCGGATGAGGGTGAATTGTACCTGCAATATCATGAGCTGTTGCTCCCATCTGTATTGCAAGAGCACCTTCTGAAATCAATTCTCCTGCGCCTGCACCTACAACTCCCATTCCAATAATTTTATCACTCTTTTTGTCTATAATGAGCTTTGTAACACCGTCAGTTCTCCCGATTGTAACAGCTCTTCCAGAAGCTCCCCACTGAAAACGTGAGGCAGCATAATCAAGCCCCTTTTCCGAGGCTTCTTTTTCTGTAAGGCCGACCCATGCAACTTCTGGATCAGTAAACAGCACAGCAGGTATACAGGAAGGGTTGAACTCTTTTTTCTCACCGATGATATTTTCCACAGCGGCCTTACCCTCATGTGTTGCCTTGTGAGCAAGCATTGCGCCGCCTATTACATCGCCAATTGCATATATGGTATCATGCTCTGTCTGCAGATATTTGTTTACAAGGATAAATCCGCGTTTATCAAGTTTTACTTCTGTATTTTCAAGGCCGAGATCAGTACTGTTTGGTTTTCTCCCGATAGTAATGAGGACTTTTGAATAATCTTTTGTAAATTCCTCTTTTTCATTTTCAAATACAACCTGAACATTTTCACTCTTATCTTCAATCGAAACAACTTTTGTGCCTGTAATAATTTCTTTAAAAAGCTTTCTTGCAGATTGAGAAAAAATCCGTACAAGATCAGAATCAGCACCTGGAAGAATTGAATCCATAAGTTCAACAACAGAAACCCCGCTGCCGAGAGATGCATAAAACGAACCCAGTTCCAGTCCGATATAACCTCCTCCTACAACAAGCATTGATTCGGGTACAGAATCAATATCAAGAGCTTCTCTTGATGAAATTATATTGGGAGAATCCGTTGGAATTCCCGGAATCCATGCAGGAGATGAACCTGTTGCAATAATTGCGTTATTAAACCGGAGCTCTTTTGTCCCGCCGCTGGTCAATGTGACGATAATAGTTTCAGGATTCTTAAATACGGATGTTCCCTGAAGATATTCAATCTTCCTCTGTGCACAGAGCCTTCCCACTCCTCCGGTAATCTGCTTTACAACCATATCCTTTTTTTGTTTAATCATTTCCGGTTTGATTACAGGATTAGAAAAACTCACGCCCCATTTGTCCAATTCTTTTGCTTCTCTCAATACCTTTGTTGCGTGTAGAATTGTTTTAGTAGGAATGCAGCCTCTGTAAAGACAAACTCCTCCGGGATTGGGTTCAGGATCAATCATAGTAACTTTGACTCCTTTGTCAGCAGCAAGGAATGCAGCAGGGTAACCGCCGGGCCCGGCTCCGATAACAATTAAATCTCTTTTTTCTTCCATTAAATGTTTCTCCTGTTTATTTCAATCTTAGTTAAAAATTAATTTCATATTCGTATCCTAAATTTAATATGTGACATTAAGATTAGTAACATGGGAAATTAAATGGTAATCTAAGTTACTTTCAGGAAATTGTCAACATAAAATCTTTTTTTACTTACTTTTTCTCCGGCATCTGGGTTGCTCAAGTCTCTCGCAACGCACGCAGAGAACGCAAAGAAAAAATAAAAAAGAGAGTTGTTTGCCGGCATCTGAAAATCTCCGCCCCAAGTTCAACTTGTGACGGAGGGGAAATTCAACATCTCTTTATCTTTTTAATTCAAAATTTAACATTCAGAATTCAAAATTTCTTCTCTCTCATAACCTCACGTTAAAGAAAACCCTAAACCGCCCCAACCTATTCACTTTGTTGCTGAGCCGTACCCTGAGCTTGTCGAAGGGCTTGTCGAAGCATTCACTCCCCTTTTTTGTGAGTTTAAGTAAAAATAGAGCAACTGACAGAAATATCATTGTCTGCAAAAAAGTTTACTTTTATCTTGTAAGAGTAATAATTAGGAGTTGAAAATAATATACGGAAGCAGGTGTAAATTTTTCATAAGCAGGCCTCAGCCGGATATTTTTAAAGTTGAAATTACAATACCGGCAGAACAGGTATGAATAAAATTAAAACAATAATCATTGATGACGAACCTCTCGGCCGCGAAATAATCCGGGAATATCTCCAGGATCACTCTGACGTGGAAATTATGGCAGA
>JAGGVB010000120.1 GCA_021158245.1 bacterium
CAAAATCTATAAAGAACTTTGTGGAACACATCTACTCGGGAACAGTAATCATGAATGCCAAAATTGCCTTGGATGCCATGTACAGCAGTCCTGATAAAAACAAAGTATTCCGGGACCCGGCTCTTGTTTTTGTATCTGATTTGTACCCGGAATATAAAGAGCTTGAACAGGTTCAAAAATATAGAAAAGGAAAGCTTGATCAGCTGCTTGCCTCTTTTATGGATGCGAAAAAGTTATTTATGAAAAAGAATTTTATTCCCGATGCAAACGGAACATTACGTTTTACATACGGAAAAATTGAAGGCTATTCTCCAAAAGATGCTGTCTGGTACAGGCCTTTTACAACTTTGAAAGGCATAACAGAAAAAAGCACAGGAGAGTTTCCGTTCGACACGCCAAAGCATCTTCTGGATTTGATCAACATGAAACAACCGCAGACATTTGTTAACCCTCAGCTAAAAACAGTGCCGGTTGACATGCTTTACAGTACTGACACTACAGGCGGGAACTCAGGCAGCCCGATATTTAATGCCAAGGGAGAACTTATAGGGATTAATTTTGACCGCGCTTTTGAAGCAACAATAAATGATTTTGCATGGAGTAAAGAGTACAGCAGGTCAATCGGAGTTGATATCAGATATGTACTCTGGATATTAAAAGAATTTTCCGGTGCTGAATCAATACTTAAAGAACTGAATATACAAATATAACAATTATATTTTATCACTGCTGTCCGGTTAAAATAATTAACCTGAATAATTTATGAATAATGCAAGCTAATAATCTAACTCATTCCATATTAGAGCGCTACCGCCTAAGATAGCCGCATCACCCTTTGGTAAGCCGGACCTTAAAATCTTAACTTTATTTTTATATAGATTTAGTAAATTATCTTCAAGGTGATATTTGAGTGGCTTTAGAAAAAGATCGCCGGCCGTTTCCAATCCGCCAAAAAGTATAATTGCTTCCGGGCTTAAATGAGCGACAGTGTTTGCAAGAGCCTTGCCGAGTATTTCAGCCGTAAATTCAAAAGCTGCAAGAGCAATTGAATCGTTTGCTACTGCTGCGTCATATACCATCTCTGCAGATAATTCCTTATAAGAAATATTCCTAAGGCTGCTTTCCACATTCAAGCTTGAAATAAATTCAAAAACCGTCCTCTTAAGTCCGGTTGCCGATGCATAAGTTTCCAGACATCCTTTTCTGCCGCAGCCACATTGACGACCGTTTTCTTTTACTATTATATGACCAATTTCCCCGGCAAATCCGTCATACCCATAAACTACCTCGCCATTGACCACAATCCCACTGCCTAAACCGGTACCTAAGGTTATCAGTACAAAATTTTTCATTCCCCTGGCAACGCCAAATTCCATTTCACCCAACGCCGCTGCATTAGCATCATTCGTCAAGAGGATAGGTACATTTTTATAGTGTTTTACTAATTCAACAAAATTTACTTGTCCCCAACTTAAATTGGGTGGATTCTCAACCGTACCTCGATAATAATTACCATTTGGCGCGCCAATTCCGATTCCTCTTAAAATATAGTTGTCAGACATTGAGTTATATATTTTATCAAATCTTAGAAATAATCGATTCAACAGCTTCTCCGCCGGCTCGTGAGCATTGGTGGGAATACTATCCTTTACATAACATTTCCCGGCACGGTCAACTAATCCGAAGACCGTATTCGTACCACCTATGTCTATACCAAGAGTTACGTTTATTGAATCCATAATTAACTTATCTTTCTTATGTTAAGTTATTTAATCCCTAATTTTTTCTGAATTTGCTCAAGGGATATGCCTTTGGTTTCCGGCATTACATAGATGACCCACACAAGCTGCCCAACCATGCAAAGCGCATAGAAGGCAAAAATATGACCTCCTGATATTTCAGCAAAAATCGGGAAAGTCCACGCTATGACTGCATTCATCACCCAGTGAACAAAACTGCCCAGTGCCTGTCCACGGGCACGCACCCTGTTTGGAAAAATTTCGCTAATAAATACCCATATAACTGCTCCTTGTCCAAAAGCATGAGCAGCAATAAATACAAGAAGGCTAATCAACACAACCACGCCTCCAGTCGCTGTAAACTCAGTATCGTATGTATGAAATGCCCACGCGGTACTTCCTAAGCTCAAGATATAACCAACTGAACCAATCAGCATAAGTTTCTTGCGACCAAAATTGTCAATTACTGCTAATGCTATCATTGTCATAATTAAGTTTATACCGCCGACCGCCACAGCTTGAAGCAGGGCGGATTCTGAACCGGCTCCGGCCATCTTGAATATTCTTGGGGCATAATACAAAATTGCATTTATACCGGAAAGTTGATTGAACATGGCAATAGAAACGGCCAACAAAATAGGTTTAATATATTTTTTACTTAACAATTTTTCCTGTAAACTGCTATGTTCAATACCAAGTGATGTTTTTATTTCCAAAATTTCATCATCTACGTTGCCGGTATCGGAACCGCATTTTTCAAGCACTATTTTTGCTTCATCCAAACGGCCTTTAGTTACCAACCAGCGCGGGCTGAGCTGATTGTTGAACAGAAGAAAAAAGAAAGCAATGGCCGGAACTGCCTCTACACCAAACATCCAACGCCATTCTACATCACCCAAGTTCAAGCCCGCAATAATAAAGTTTGAAAAAAACGCTAAAAGTATTCCCAATACAATATTAAATTGCGTTACAGCCACCAGACGGCCACGGTATTTTGCCGGAGAAATTTCTGCAATATACATAGGCGATACAACAGATGCGCCACCAACGCCTAATCCCCCGATAAAACGGAAGAAGAGAAACGAATACCAATCCCATGCCAGGGCGCTTCCAAACGCCGAGATAAAATATAATACAGCCACGACAAAAAGTATATTGCGCCGCCCATATTTATCGGCAGGTCTTCCGATCATAATAGCACCTATTATTGTTCCTATCAGAGCACTGGCAACCGTAAATCCAAGCCAGAAGGAAGAAAGCTCAAAAACTTTTTCAAGCCAGCCTGTGGTTCCGGAAATAACGGCTGTATCAAAACCAAAAAGCAGCCCGCCGAGAGCGGCAACTATCGCACTGTAAATAACATATCTTTTGTTCTTCATTACTACCTCACTTATACATTATTATTTAACCTAAATCCTTTACTTTGATAATACTTCGCTCAATATTCCATCGAAGTCAATAATAGCACCTTATATCCACTGATCGGTAGCGCCATAATATATATCCACTTATCTTTGAATTTTACCAATCCGTCGCAAAACACATAGTCATTAAAAAAAATACTATGGCTGTAACGCATCTGGCAATTAGTTTGCAGGGGTTGTCTTTGCTAAAGAGAGCCCAATACCAGCCAGTTTTCAATCAGTCTACCCTCTTGCTGGGCGAATAATACCTTAGTTATTATTATCAATGTAAAAATAAAAAGTTTAAAATTATTCATTCATATTTCTCTAATAAACTAAAAGTTGCCAAGATATCTGGTCAGTTTAGCTTCGTCGATTAGCAATTCAGAATTATATCACTCCATTATTTTTCCATAGTCCAATTTATTATCCGTTGTCAGTTTGGGAAAACCCGGCACAACAATAGAAAAAGGCACATTATGCTGCGTTACAAACATATCAATCCGGGTTAATTGAATTTTTTCGAAACGATCTCTATTAATTTTAATAACATCATTATATTTTTGCTGTAAACTATCAATGTAAGGATTTAGGTCCTGTTCAATAATACGTGAATAATCTTTGTTAAAATTTTCATTCTTTCCGATTGATTCTAAATATTGATTTCGGTGGTATAACGCGGACAAATAATCCCGCCACATCGAAACATTCCTCTCAACAATATTCACTTTGTCATATTTTTTTTTATAGGCTTCTTCTGTTATGTATTTATCGCGAATCATATCTACAACAGCGAGTTTGAACTGCTCTGCAAACTCTATTCTTTTAATTCTTTTCTTGCGAAAAACCAGGGGATGATATCTCAGTTCCTTCTCGAATTCACGGACAGTCAGGATTTCACCATCAATTTGCAATAGAGAGAAATCTATAATCTTCTCAACATTATCTCCAATATCGTCCGGATTGATTTCATTCTTATCTTTTTGCCAGAGTCTTTGTTTAAAGGCGACCTTTTTCTCTTTTCTCGATTTAAAATAAAGCTTGCCAAAAATATCCGCTAATTTGTAAAAAGTATCTCTTGAAAATTCTACTCTCTTGCCGCGCATAATTTTACTGACATATTGTCTATATTGAACAGTTGCGTGCTTTTTTTTGAGCCTCTCTGTAACATGATTCCATCTTTGCCGAATATCGCTATCTGAAATTGCGATTCTATCAGTCCAGTCAAGTATTTTAATAACCGTGTAATAGTTCTCTTCAATTCTCAACGGACCGATAACCTGATTCTTTTCAAGCGGCTCAGAAAATAATGCGGTGTGAATGGTTTCATGTTCCTCAGCATTCCAATTCACCTCTCGTTGAGGAATTTTTTCATCCCCTCCTAATTCACGCAAGACATCCGTAAAAGTACGCCCTTGTAGCAATTTTCGTTTAACCATGTTGGCTATAGCGTTATCCTTAATAGTATAATAGGCAATCTTATAATTTCGCCCGGCACATTTATAGACTTTTTTTATTTCATTTGTATCCAATTTAACTTTTTTAAAAAAATCGTGGTCATAAAGCCATTGGCGCATCGCTTGTTCTTTTCTGCCTCTCAGATAATCCTGAAATTGCTCATTTCGGGATAGTTCGTTATCCTTATCAGATTCTAAAGCCATCATCTTTTCTGCGATTAGCGAATTCAAGACAATTTTTTTGTGGAAATAACTATCTCCATTACAATATGGGGGTCTTATTGTATTTTCCGCCCGACGAATAAATTCTTCCACAGAGATAGTTTTGTCTCCAATTCTGACAAGGATGTCCTCGCAAACCTGGTCAGGAACCTTCTTGCCACATGACGTAATTATTAAAATAAGACCAAGAAACATATAATTAAGGATAATATACATGAAATATTTAGTTTCCAAATATAGCTTCTTATACATGATTAACTATCTCCTAAAAACTCATCCCGCGGAATTGAGATGGCTATATGAAAATATCTTTCTGATACAACACAGTAATTTAACTATATAGTTATGACATTATAATTCCAATCCCAACGAAAATCTATGCACATTGTATAGCCTGCCAAAATCTTGATAGGCAAAATCGAGTTTTAGAGAAATATTTCCTGGTAATCCGTATTTGATTCCTGCTCCTGCGGTAAGACCTTCCTCACCATCTTGAGTAAATAAATTCTTGTAGCCTATCCTAAGGAAAATCATATTATTAAAAACGTATTCTGTGCCAAAATTTAGATTTTCGGTGTTATCATTAGGATGAACGGCATCGACAGCAAGAGTCATACGGTTGCGGTCACCCTTAAGTACGTCCATTGCTACACCTACTCGGAAGATCAATGGCAGGGAAAACCTATCGGTCTGCATGTTAGCTGGTATACGATCATTGTTGCCATATTTAACCTGGTCGGGGTCGTAATTTATCAATGTGTTTTTTCCCTCTAACCGCATTTTATTGCCAAAATTGGAGATACTCATACCCATCTTCATTCCATTGAATCGGGTAGTATAGAGAATTCCAATATCTGCTGCAAAGGCTGATGAACTCATGTGCCATATTTGTTGCCGGATATATTTACCAGTAAAGCCAATTGAGAAACGGTCAGTGAGATTCTTAGCATAGGACAGCCCAACAGCAAGGTCACTAGCTCCATACTTTTCACCAGTTCCTTCCGGATAAAAAACTGTCCTTACTTTATTCTCGCCCATATTAAGAGATGTGATGCTAACCCCAAGATTTCCAAACGCTCCCAAAGGCAATATAAAGCCGATAAAATCAAAATTTATATCGGCTAACCAATCAGTGTGATTCAAGACTACCTCAATGTTAGACAATCTGGATATACCGGCGGGATTCCAGTAGATAGTGGTGGCATCGTTAGCCACAGCTACAAAAGCTCCACCCATGGCCACGGCTCGAGCTCCAAGTTCAATTTTCAAAAAGGGAGCACTGGTTGTCCCAACTTTGGTAACATTAGTAATGATCTGTCCAAAAGTCAAAACTGGGATTATTATGATAAACACACAGAGGAATAATAATTTTCTCATTGTAACAACCTCCTTCAACATTAAAATTCCAAATTTAAGTAATTAAAACGGCTTTTGAATTTCGGTAATTGGAATTTGTTTGTCCGCTATCAGTCGGATTAATATTTGGAATTTATATTCACCTTCCTTTTGATCTAAAACTAACCCGAGAGTCTTCAATTGATCTGAAAATTTAGTTCATTATTTAATCACTGCAAATCGCCCAATCTTCTGCCCAATTTTAGGCGCTTCAACATAAAAAACATACATCCCATAAGCAATGTCCATTCCGTCCTTGGACCTGAGATTCCAGGACTCACTTCCATCGTCAAGGGACTTTTCATGCTCTATTGTTTTCACCAATTCTCCTCTAA
The DNA here is from genome assembly GCA_021158245.1 of bacterium. NCBI lineage: Bacteria > bacterium. The sequence continues at coordinate 6,552 of JAGGVB010000120.1, forward strand.
TAGTATAGATACGAATTGTACACCTTTGCGGCAAATGGATGAAGTCGATCTTGCGTTCACCGCGTCCTGTACTGTAGAAATGTTTAGGCTCCCAGGAAGCGGTGGATACATAAGGATCTGGTACCACAGCTATTTTATCCAAACTGGACTCAGCTTTTGCTCTATCAACAGACGCTGCTTTAGTTTTAAATGTAATAATATCACCAATTCGGAAAGGTTTTGTAGTATAAATAAAAACCTCATCACCGCTTTCAGGAGGAATAGGTGTGGCTATCGTATCAGGTGGAGCGGTCAGAGTAATCATCCAGTATATTGGCTTAAAATCGCTGAAATTATCACCCTTCACAAGGTAAATTCTATCTCCGGATGACCAATCGCCGCTATTATCCTGATCCAGTACAACAAAATTAGCCTTAACATTATCAGTAAGATTCCAAATGGTAAAAGGGACTGGAACATCAGGTCCTATAGGAGAGAAATAAACAGCAGTATCAATTCCAACTTCGCCAAACTGAATCTTATAATTTGCAGGATAGGCAATGACTGGAGTACCAAGATTCTTATTAAGACAGGCATTAATATCATAATTACAATCACCTTTGCTCCATTTAGAGAGATTGTCATTATAGGCGATTATTGAATCGTTCCAAACCTGAACCATCAATCCATCAAAAACGAAATTTTCTTCACCGTTTATATAACTACTGGACAACATCGGAGTAGAAGGAGAGGAAGTTACATCATCTACAGAGTAAGTTATTCCTGTTAAACTGTCAATATCAAAAACAATCTGGTATGTATGATTGTCTTTCACCTCGAGAGGATTTAGAATTTTTATACCCACTTTTCCCGTACCAGCGCAGGAATGCAAATCCATATCTTCAATTCCAGGTGCAGTATATCCGGCTACCGGGGCATTGGGTATAACTATTGCCGTGTTTATGTCATTAAAAGTTACATGTCCGGTAGCATCTGTTTCAATAACAGTAGGACATTCAGTAGGAGATATGGCTTGGAGAAATGGTTTAGAACTAAGTCCTCTTTTAAAGAAATCATCATCATAACCTTTATCATAGGAAACTACAGCATAATAATAAGTCTGTCCATTTTCTAATGCTCCAGTCCATGTTTGTCCGGAATCTACAAATGAATGCACCAAACCAGTATCGTATCCCATATTATAATTTGCACCGGTTGACACTCCTACCTCTTCTCCCATTGCGATAGGATGTGGACCTTTTAATCCATCTTTAAGATCAAATTGAGCGATAGGTTCTCTATAGGTTTTATTGCCATAACTATCGGTAACGTTTTTCACTTCAATAAATCCAGGATCAGTGCTTCTGTATATTACATAGCCTTCAAAATCTTTGCCATAAACAGGATCTATCGAGGATTCCGCCCTGCGGTCCCAATAAAGCGTCACTTTCCGATCTCCTGGAACAGCAGTCACCCTTGGTATTAACGGGGGCTTTGTGAAATTATAATTATTATTATAGATTTGTTGTACTGTCTGTTTGTTTTTAATAATATCGTTATAATCCTCCCCCATTAGCAGTGCTAATGAAAATCTTTCGGTTCTACCTGGCAGCAGGGGAAAATATCCTGAGCCATAGAAAAACTCTGTATTTGTATTTTGCGCTATTGGCGCGAAGTGTCCCGGTTTTAATAATTCCCACATAATTTCATCGTAAGACAGGTAGACAGTGTTTTCCATGTGGCTATCCATGCTTGTGAGACCAATCTGGTCCGACTCATCGACATCTGTCCTATCAAAACGCGGTTCTCCATCAGTAGGAATGCCGTCACCCTGGCCCTGGTCCTGGCTAGTGTAATCAGGGCTTTCCGGACCAATACCATCCATTCCCAGGTCATCATTCAACGGTTCATAATCAAGAAATCCATTCCTATTAACATCTTCACCTAAATCGAGAATTCCATTACCATTAGTATCTTCGGTATCCCATTCACCATTGCCGTTCACGTCTGTAAAACCTACCCAATCACCATCTTCGTCGCCACTCCAGTGTAATTTTTCTGAGCCATAAATTCCGACCGGCCCAAAGATAACTTCTCCAGGCCCACTGTCTCTTCTTTCATCTATTAGCCCGTCATCGTCATTGTCGATACCATCAGTAGCATCGCCGGGACTTTCCAGAAAGGCATATCCGAAGTATCCTACAGGACCCCACCCATTTATTCCTACACCATCATAATCCCAAGAATAGGTAATATCCATATCTCCTGTTTGATCAAAAGAAGCGCAATCATCATGTTCATCTCCAAAACCACCTAAAAACCCATCGAACACTTCTCCAAAGACTACTTTTTTATGATTATAGGTTCCGATATTTGTGATATCATAAAGCCAGAAAATACAATCTTCAGCTAGTACATGAGACCACTGCAGTCCCCTGGCTTTCACTAATAATCCTAACCCACATCGATTGGAGTCGTTGACATCAGGATAGAAATCAAACTCGTCATTAGCCTGGTCATCCATAACAAAATAACTCTCCTGATCGGCCTGCATTACTCCCTTGCCAAAGTAACCGTTCCAGGTACCAGGCCACCCCGGGTCATCCTGATCCATCTTATCTGGCCAGGAGTCAGGCCATGTTTCCGGCTTGTGACTCATAGCAGGGGAATCTTGATAGGGATTGAAATACCCGGGAAGTGGCTCCCAACCTTGCTGAAACATTTCAGCATTTTTATCAGTACTGTCAAAATCCAGCGAACTCTCGCTTAAAATGTGGATGGTTTTACCACGGGTATTATCTACTTCAGCGGCTACAAGTATGCTATTTTCACCGGAATACTCATGACCGCTTCCTTTAGGCCACTCACATCTTGGCGGCGGGTATCCCCAACCTGCCCATCCACTGACATCACCCTGGTTAAAAAATATGGTAGCAACCTGGTTTCCATTATGAACGCCCATCCTGCGGTACTTTTTATCGCCATAGGGACCTTGAGCCATTGACTCTTTAGTCAATACTAAAAGGATGGTCATATATAGAATTAAAATAAAAACTTTTCGGTTCATGATTGATCACCTCCAAATTAATACGAGGATTATCGACTGTTCGGATTTTTTCCGTATAATCTGTTTTTTTCATACCTGCTGTCCTTAATCCCTGTAATTGTTTACAAGAACACTCACAACTCCTTAAAATATTAAAAACCCATCGACACTCCCAAAATTATTCGCCTTGGTTCTGAATAGAAATCCGGTCTATTTAAATAATCATTTAGAGTGCTATAGTTACGCCATTCTCCAGTGTAAAACGACCTCAAAGTATAATTAGCTCTGCCTGTGTCTTCATAAACTTTGACTTCATTCTTTCTGTCTAAAAGATTATAGACCTTTAAAAAAATGGAATATTTTAATCCCATTAGAGTAAATTCCTTATGAGCGTTAAGATCGATGATAGAATGTGCCGGTCTGCGTCCGCTATTCTCATAAGAGGTTCTTATACCCTGGAATGATGGAGTATAAGGCAAACCGCTTCCTAATCTTGCCAACAAACTTACACCCCAGTTACTTGGTTGGCTTAAAATTATAGAGAGATTAAGCGTATGGGTTTGATCCCAATCCAAAGGCACCACTTTGATTTCGGTCTCTCGAGCTGGTGAAGATTGATTGTCTAAAAATACAGATTTGGGATCCGAGGCATTCCCTTCAGATACTTGATAAGTGTAGTCTATCCTGGCAGATAAAAGCTTGGTCCTTCTTTTTTCCAATGCCAGAGTAAATCCTCGTACATTACCGTAATCGCGATTAACATACTTGGCGTATAACATGGTAGCGATATAGTGTTCGACAATCTCTGTTCCTAATAGATTTCTTATGTCCTTGTAAAAGCCGGTGACATCCAGTCCAATATCATCGGAAAGCTGTTGCTGTAAACCAATTTCATAGATGACTGTCTGTTGTGGTTTTAGATCAGCATTTCCCATTAAGGTTTGCAAGCCGCCAAATTCCACTTCAAATTCAGAATTGTGGTAGAGATATTCAAATGGGGGCATCTGGAAGAAATGTCCGTACGAAAAATGGATGATGCCGCGTTCGGTTATGGGGTAAGCAATACCAATCCGAGGGCTAAGTTGGTGCTTAACTTTAGCTTTAGTTTTAGGAGCAATTAGGGGATCCCTCTCTCCCTCTCTTAATATTTTCTCTCCTTCAGATGTTGTATAATAATACTCTTTAACTGGTATTTCACCATCAGGATTAAAATAATCATATCGAATCCCGATATTTACGATCATGTCTTCAAATTCCATTTTATCTTGTATATAGGCGGCAAATTCAATGGGACGATGGGTATAATTGTTATTTTTTAGAACCCCTAACGTGTCTGGAGGAACCTGCGGTTTCCAATCAGTAGAGCGATCCAGCTTTATTTCGTACTCATGTAGCCATAACTTGTGTTTTCTGAGCTCCAGCCCCATTTTAACTTGATGCGTTCTGGTAATTTGGCTTGTTATATCAAATTTACTCACAAGGGTTCTGGTATTTCTGTAGGAATGATCCATCTCTGTACCGCCTGTCAGGAATTTTCCTCTCCTTAAGTAGCGGGGATCAACATAACGTTGATCCAAAGGATTCTCAAAAACGTACTTTTTGTAATCAAAGAAAAAATTGGAAAATTTCACAGTATAAAACGTTTTTGAGCTTAGCATGTGATTCAAAATAAAAAGATGGGAATAGCTATTCTTATAATGATGGTAATCACCGTCAGGATTATATTTAAAAGAATGATTGTATCTTTGATAATTTACCTTACCCAAAAAAAATTCATAACTAAGTCTGAGATTAGGAGCTAATCGATAACTAAACTTACACTGACCAGTCTTCTTATTATAAAGGTTCATAGGAACCATTGAGCTATCACCAGTGCTTTCAATATACCAGGCTTTTGGATCGGGGGAATTAAAATCGGATGAATCAGAAGGATTAAAAATTCTTTGACCAAAAAGCCACCCATTATTATTGTAAAATCTTCCCGTGGCGAAAAAAGAAAGCTTTTTACCTAATCCAGGAATGGGTCCACTGAGACGCGCTTGAATATTAGAAATACCCAATGGATTGGAGTCATCAATATCCAAAAATGTCTCTGTATGATTGCTCATGTAATCTCCACCATACAAGGACAACTGTCCAGACAGCTTCTCTCCCCCATCTTTTGTTATCACTTCTACAATACCAGACATTGCCTGCCCGTATTCAGCATTAAAAGTACCACTAATTACTTGAACTTCCTGGATGCCACTATTTTCTACCTCAATGGCAATATCTCCGGAATAGGAATCAGTGACGGAAACACCATTGACCAAATAGGCGATTTCACTGGATCTGCCGCCACGGATATGAGTGGTACCATCTGCACCTTTTACTATTCCAGCCTGCAGTGCCAAAATTTGACTAAATTCTTCTACTGGCATTTCAGAAATCTCATCTGTACCAACCACTGCTGCTGTAGAAGTAAGGTCCTTACGCACAAGTGGTCTTTCAGCAACAATGGTCACCTCTTCCCCAGATTTTAAAACGGTGGTCCTAAGATTAAAATCTACATTTGTGGTTAGGTCTGCAGAGACTCTCACTGCTGTAACTTTCTGCACCTGATAGCCCATCATCGAAGCCTTGACCGCATAGATACCCGGTTTAATGTTTAAAATTACGAAGTATCCTTCTAAGTCAGTGGCTGCGCCTATGTATGTCCCCTCAATGAACACATTAGCGCCAGGCAGCCCATTCCCGGTTTGAGCATCTATTACTTTACCTGCTATCTTTCCGGTGGTCCCACTCCATAGGGAAGGGACTATGATATAAAGCATAGCAATTAATAGAATGACACGAATATATTTGACCTTCATCTGTAACACCTCCAAGACGTCTCCTGTAAAACAATTCTAAAAGGCCCCACCACCCCTTTGAATGGGGCCTTTTATTTCTAATACTCGAAGACAAAAAAAACAGGTGGTTGTTATTTGAGCAGCAGCATTTTCTTGGACTCTTTAAAATCGCCTGCCCTTAATACGTAAAAATAGACGCCACTGTTAACCATTTGTCCTCTATAATCCACAGCATTCCAAGATATCGCATGAATTCCTG
>JAGGVB010000121.1 GCA_021158245.1 bacterium
CTGCCTGTTACCATTACGCTTCCGTGTGTTTTAAAATGCACAATGGAAAAATAAACAAGCGGAGTCGGTACAACCCCGACATCAATTACATCTATACCGGTTGACAAAATACCTTTTACAAGAGCGTCTCTTATTCTGCCTGAGGATAGCCTTACGTCTCTGCCCACAGAGACAAGTTTTTTCCCCTCCCTGATCATAAAAGTTCCGTATGCTCTGCCTATATTTTCCACAGTCTGCGAATTAAGATCTGTTTCTGCAATACCTCTTATATCATATGCCCTGAAAATTTCTTTGTTCATTTTACGCTCCTTACCATTTTGTAATAAATATTATACTTCCAATATCAGTAAGTACCTGTAACTACACGTTGTATTCCATTGTAATCATTTAATATTTGCAAATTTTTTAATCCTGACGATCTGAATATTTGTGCAACATCATCAGACTGGCCGTAGCCTACTTCCACTGCAATTAAACCGCCCTTTTTTAAAATGCTCTTTGCCTGCCTTACAATTGCAGGATAAAATGCAAGCCCGTTTTCTTCTGCCACGAGCGCATTTTTCGGTTCATGATTGACAATTTCAGGAGCAAGCTTCTTCCACTCCTCTTTGCTTACATAGGGGGGATTTGATACTACAACGTCAAATAAACCGCCTGCACATGATTTAATATCTTCTGTCATAATGTCAATACATTTAAAATCTATCCTGTCATTCACTGAATTTTTAACAGCATTTTCTTCAGCAATCCTAAGCGCCTCTTCCGAGATATCGGCACACAGCACTTTTGAATCTTTTAAATAATGTGCAAGGCTCACGCTTATAGCTCCGCTCCCCCCTCCGATATCAAATATTCTTACCTTTTTCCCTTTATACTGTTTAATAATAAATTCTACCATAATTTCTGTTTCGGGCCTCGGTATCAATACATTTTTATTGACCCTGAATGAAAGGGACATAAATTCCGACTGTTCAGTAATATATTGAAGCGGCTCCCTTTGTACTCTTCTGTAAATAAATTCTTTATATTTGCCCCTCTCTTTTTTTGTAAGCGGCTGATCAAAACGGACATAAAGATTAATGCGTGATTCACCGAGAATTTTACAAAGAAGCCATTCCGCATTGAGCCTGGGATTTTCAATTTTATGTTCTTCCAAATAATCCGTTGAGGATTTTATAACATCTATAACACGCCATGTGCTGTTTTTCTGTGAAATTACTGCCTCCGCAAAATACATGATAAATTGAACTTGTTATATAATAAGGAGATATATAAAAAAAAGCAAGAATGAACTTGTTTTTAAACAGTGCATCCCCGCTTTTATAAAACAAAAGAGGCATCCGGATTTATTTTTCAGAGACCTTTACGTTTCGTGTACGTCCCTCAATGCTGTTTTTATCCTCTACATAAACAACCACGTCAAGCCTCGGATCATCATCAGCAACTACATCCCCGCGGACAACAGATCCTCCTTTAATATTTATGACAATATGCCTTGTTTTTCTGCTGTTGCCCTTGCCGCTCTTTATACGTATGTCACCAGATACCAATGTCCCGTTATAAAGGTCCACATCGCCGTTATACGTTTCAATATTATTATTGACATTTGTGCTGTCCAGCATTATATCACCATTTACACTTCTTACTCTTCTTTGAACTTTTACGCCTTTTCTGCATTCAATTTCCCCGTTAACCGTTTCCACCGAGCCCCGGATAACAGCACTCTCACTGATTGTAATTGTGCCATTCACTGTCTGAAGGCTGTTGACTACAGATCCCTTCCCAACATCAATTGTACCGTTAATAGCCCTGCATTTACCATTTACCTTACAATTATCCCCGATATAAACAGAACCGTTAATAGTGCTGTAACCGCTCCTTGATACGGAATTATCCTTAATTCGAACAGACTGGTTAATTTTAAAATTGCATCCTGAAAATAAAATCAACATTAGAAATAACGCCGATACACCCCATTTACTCTTCATGTTAACGCCTCCGATTAATAAAAATCAACAACTCAATAGATAATACGAAAATATTTTTAACAGGTTACATCTTAATTAAGGCACATCATTTGCATAAAATCGGTATTGATAGAGAAAAGTTAAATTGAAAAAAGTCATAACTGACTGAAATTCAATAACTTAGGAGGTTATTTTAAATATTTACGGCAGGCAAAAATTACTATGTTACAGTGCAAATTGAAATAGGGAAAAAGTGAACTCTTTCATAACGTATAAATTTATTTTAAAACCCGGGAAAAACAGGAGTGACTATATGAACTGGTTACATATAAACTGGCCCGAACTTCAAAAACTCGGAGCAACTTCTTTCCAATTATGGAACAGTACTGAAGAAAATGAACACGTTCTATTCTGCAGATACACAATTACGGACATGAAAAACTGGGTAAAGCAATCTTCCCGACCGAAAATTGAAAATATAGTAAAGCCTCTATCGGAGTGTGTTGACATAGAAAAAACTTCTTTAAAAATTACTGTGATTGCCGACCGGCTTGATCCCAGATTTACAAATAATTATTCTTAACATAAGGTGTTTGCTAATTTATGAATTTAGTTGATTATAAAAATATTTCTAATGATTCTTTTAAAGAAGAAATAAACGCTATTATTTCAAAAAGCGTTTCCATTGGCGCTCTGCTTGCAGGTATACTTGTTCCCTTTTTCAGTGTTTTGGATTTTATATTTAAACAACAGCATTTCACCCTGTTCCTTTTTGTTAGAATTGCAGTAAGTTTGTGTGCATGGATTATATACGCCATAACATTTTCAAACTATAAAAAAAGCTATTATCTCGGAGCACTTTTAACTATTATTATCGGAGGTTCAATTGCACTGATGTGTTATCTGGACCTGGGCCCTGCTGATCCCTATTATGCCGGAATAAATCTTCCCATTCTTGGATTTGGTATACTGCTCCCCATGACTTTAAAGCAGAGTATTATCCCAAGTGCAATAGTATGGCTTTTATATGTTATACCAAACTTATTAATACTTGATGCACAAAATATACAGATATTTATCAGCAATAACTTTTTCATAGTATCTACTATTGTAATATCTGCTGCAAGCTCGCGTTTTCATTTACGGCAGCGTAAAGCGCAATGGCTTACTAATAACAAACTTGCTACAGCCCATAATAAAATTGAATCCTATGCAAAAGACCTTGAAAAAGAAGTAGATAACAGAACAAAGCAGGCCCTTCAGTCTGAAAAACTCGCAGCAGTGGGGCAGCTTGCAGGCGGTATTGCTCATGATTTTAATAATATTCTTACTGCAATCCTCGGAACCAGCCAGATTTTACTGCAGTCTCTTCATGAAGACGACCCGTTAAGAGAGGATATTAATACAATTTATAAAGCAGGAACAAGAGCTGTTGATCTTGTAAAACAACTCCTTGCATTCAGTAAAAATCAGGTTATGCAGCCGAAGGTTATAAACATTAACGAAATTTTATTGATTTCAAAGAGAATGCTGTCCCGCATTATCGGCGAGGATATAAAGCTGATAGTAAACTGCTGTGAAAAACTTAAATTCGTAAAAGCCGATCCTGTTCAAATTGAACAGATAATTTTTAATCTTGCTGTTAACGCAAGGGATGCCATGGCCAACGGAGGCACCCTGACTATTGAAACTTCAAACATTACACTTACTGAAATAAACCGCCACAACTTTAATATTTCCATCCCCTCCGGTGATTATGTCATTCTTACAGTATCGGATACCGGAACAGGTATGCAGGATGATATCAGGGAAAAAATATTTGAACCATTTTTTACAACAAAGGAATCATTGGGAACTGGCCTTGGCCTCTCTACTGTTTACGGTATAGTCAAGCAGAGCGGCGGATATATTATTTGCCAGTCTAAATTGGAACAGGGTACAACATTCAAAATATTTTTACCAGTATCTACTGAAAATGGAAACTCCGAACTATCGGGAGATAAAAAGGATAAAATTAATTTTAGAGGTACTGAAACAATTCTTTTGGTCGAAGATGAAGATGAAGTACGTAAGCTAACAGCAAGAATCCTTAAAAAATTCGGATATACTGTTCTTGAAGCAGAAAAACCTGTCAAAGCAATTGCCATTGCAGATCAATTTCACGGCAAGATTGACCTTTTACTTACAGATATTATAATGCCTGATATGAACGGCAAAGCATTAGCTGACAAAATTTTAGGGGAACACCCCGACATTAAGGTGCTGTTTACTTCCGGTTATATAAACAATAAACTGACTAAATTCATTGATGCAAAATTCAGGTCTGCATTTCTCCAAAAACCATTTACCATGGAAGAATTAACGTCCAAAATAAGAACTGTATTAAATCACCCGGCAAATCAACTTATTACATCAAATGAAATGGTTACAAATAATTAATCGAACAAACTAAAAACTATAAAACAATTTGAAAGATACATTGGATTAAAAACGGCCACTCTCACAGGGAGGGGCCGTCTTCTGTATAATTAATGTCTTTTAACTAATTCATATATCATATTGTATTTACTCTAATTACGCCGCTCATAATAAATTATTTATTTCTGGTATTATATTTGCATTACAAAACAGACACAATTGTTAAAAAAATGCAATAAATACAAATAGGGATGGAAATTGAACAATGTATGGCAGGGAACCGCAAATCATGGATACTTTTAAGGAGTTTTCGAAATTCATACAGAATGTGAATTCTCAGGATGTAGCATCATACAAAGACGTATTTTTTAAGAAAATCGACACAATTTCAGAAATAATTGACTCTTCTCCTAACGGGGAAGAACTGAAAGAAAAATTCTTTTCTCTGTGCAGCGCTCTCGACGACAGCATTATGCATCAAAGAACAAGAACAAAACCTCTCGGTTACGCAGGAGATTTTTTGCTTATTGACTGGATTTATACCCGGAGAACCTCTGACTCTCCTCACGGAAAATTTTTTGATAATCTTTTTCACTCATTTGAAGCAGCTCAATCTGTAAGAAACAGAAAAGAGTTCTTCATTAAAAAATGTATTGAAATTACAAAAAATGCAACCGAACCATTCAATGTGCTGGATATAGGATGCGGCTCCTGCAGAGACGCACTCGAAGCCTTTGAATCTGTAGACTCATGGGAAAATCTTTATTTTCAATGCGTAGATCAGGAGATTGAAGCTATCCAATATGCTAGAGAGCTGTTTAGAAACAAACCCTACAGTTCTCACGTAGTTTTTGAACAGGCGAACGTATTCTTCCTGAAAAAAGATAAAACTTACCCTTTAATCTGGTCTGCAGGCCTTTTTGACTATCTTGATGACCGTACAATAAGAGTTCTTCTCAAAAAATTGTGGCGTATTGTACCTCAGGGAGGTGAGATAATTTTTGGAAATTTCAGCCCGAAGAATCCTACAAAAAAAGGAATGGAGCTTGTAGGTAAATGGTTCTTAATTCACAGGACAGCTGAACAACTTCTTGATATATGCCAGAATTCGGGGCTTGATTATTCAAAAATTGAGATTGAGAGCGAACCTCAGGGGATCAATCTCTTTTGTACAATACAAAAATAAGGCC
>JAGGVB010000122.1 GCA_021158245.1 bacterium
CAAGCAGAAGTGATATCAGTTTTCTTGTTGATATTGTTGACTGCGCTGTAAGTTCCGGGGCAAATACGGTAAACCTCCCTGATACGGTAGGATATGCTACACCTGAGGAGTACGGGATGATGTTCAGAGAAATAAGAAAAAGATTCCCTGAAAATCAGGTAAGATTAAGTGCGCATACCCATAATGACCTCGGGCTTGCAGTTGCAAATTCTCTTGCTGCTGTTGAAAATGGTGCTGATCAGATTGAATGTACAGTCAACGGCATAGGAGAGAGGGCAGGCAATGCTTCTCTTGAAGAGACAGTTATGGCTCTTGTAACAAGAGAAAGTTTTTATCAGGCACATTTATCAATAGACACAACCATGCTGTATCCTGTTAGTAAATTATTATCAGAAATAACAGATGTGCCTGTCCCTCCTAATAAGGCTGTAGTAGGCGATAATGCCTTTGCACACGAAGCTGGAATTCATCAGGACGGAGTTTTGAAAAATCCCCTTACGTACGAAATTATGACACCTCAGTCTGTCGGAGTTGATAGCAGAAAGCTTGTTATCGGCAAACACAGCGGAAGGCATGCTCTTGGCGAGAGATGCAGAAAATTGGGAGTTGAATTGACAGCAGAGGAATTAAATCTTCTTTATAAAAGTGTCATGATTATAGCGGATAAAAAGGGGTCGGTAAGGGACAGCGATCTTGAAACAGCTATACAAGAGTTGGCTGTAAATAACAAAAATTAAACAAACAGATAATGGCGGAAATGCGAAATGGGAATGACAATAACTGAAAAGATTCTATCAGCCCATGCGGGGCTGGAAAAGGTTTCTCCGGGGGAGGTCATCTGGATTGATGTTGATGTCCTGATGACGCATGATGTATGCGGTCCTCCTTCAAGCGCTATATTTTATCATGAGTTCGGAGCACATGCAAAAGTCTGGGATCCTGAAAAGATATACATTATACCGGATCATTATATTTTTACAAAAGACAAACACGCAAAGAGGAATGTTGAAATTTTGAGAACATTTGCGTCCGCTCAAAATATCAGTAATTTCTATAATCCGGGGACAAAAGATTACAGAGGAGTGTGCCATGTTACTATTGCTGAAGACAGGATTGTAAAACCAGGGGAAGTGCTTATAGGTACTGACAGCCATACATGTACAGCAGGTGCTTTTGGTGCATTTGCCACTGGTGTGGGCAATACTGATGCGGCCTTTGTAATGGGAACAGGCAGGATCTGGGTGAAAGTTCCGGAGACAATAAAGATTATAATTAACGGAGAAATTCGAAAAGGTGTTATGGCAAAGGATATTATCCTGAGTATTATTTCAGATTTGGGAGTAAAGGGAGCAACTTACAAAGCGATTGAATTTCATGGATCAGGAATAGAATCTCTCAGTATTGAGGAGAGAATGACACTGTGCAACATGGTAATTGAGGCAGGAGCGAAAAACGGGATATGTAAAACTGATAAAAAAACTATTGATTTTTTCAGCGCAAAAGGTGTAGAAGTGAATGAAATTATTGAAAGCGATAATGATGCGGATTTTTCTGAAATAAGAGAATACAGCGGCGGAGATTTCAGAGTTATGGTAGCTCTTCCGCATTCACCGGGAAACGGGAAACCTGCTGAAGATCTTCAGGATATTAAGATAGAGAGGTCGTACATCGGTTCATGTACCGGAGGAAAAACAGAGGATTTTGTTGCTGCTGCAAGAGTTCTGTACAATAAAAAGGTCGCAATTAAAACTTTTGCAGTCCCTGCAACAACTATTGTTGAGAAAAATCTAAAAGGCAGTGAAATTAACGGTAAAAGTATCTGGGATATACTGAAAAATGCAGGTGTCAGTATAGGCCCGCCTTCCTGTGCAGCATGCCTCGGAGGGCCTGAAGATACTTTCGGAAGAGTGAATGATCCGGAAAAAGTTATTTCAACAACCAACAGAAATTTTCCGGGAAGAATGGGGCATAAAGATGCCGAGATATTTCTGGCATCACCTTATACTGCTGCTGCATCTGCAGTAACAGGAAGAATTACAGGCCCGGATGAGTTTATTCGATAATTTTAGAGACTTGAAAGGAACCGGAATGGAAAACAGATTCACAGGAAAAGTGTTTGTAACAGGCGGCAACATTGATACGGATCAGATAATTCCGGCTAAATATCTTGTGTTCAGCTTAGACGATGAGGACGAGAGAAAAGAGTACGGGAGAAAGGCTCTTTCCGGACTTCAGGGGAATGAATATTCGAATCTCCCCTTTGTAAAAGCGGGAGAGGATAAAAGTGAATATGAAATAATAATTGCAGGAGAAAATTTCGGATGCGGTTCGTCAAGGGAACATGCACCTGCTGCCCTGCAGATTGCAGGAGTCAGATTTGTTGTAGCTGCGGGTTTTGCAAGGATTTTCTTCCGTAATTGCATAGACGGAGGTTTCCTTGTGCCTTTTGAATCCAGAGAGCTGCTGACTGATCATTTCTCTGTTGGGGATACAGCTGTAATTGACATGGAAAGGGCAGTTATAAGAAAAGCAGAAACAGGCGAGGAGTTTGATTTAAACCCTCTCGGGCCTGCAAGAGACATTGTTTTGTCAGGGGGAATTTTTGGCTATGCAAGAGAACGTAACATAATATAATCTGTTTTATTTAAAATTTAAAGGGATGGTTATGAAAAATAAAAACATTGTTGTACTGCCCGGTGATGGAATCGGCAGAGAGGTAATGGGCGAGGCTGTTAAGGTTTTGAGGGGAATTGAAAAGAAGACAGACTATGTTTTTAATCTCGAATTCAGGGATGCAGGGCAGACAGCTATTGATAAATACGGAAAACCGATTGAAGAGGAGACTCTTGAAAAATGTGTGAAAGCAGATTGTGTACTTCTCGGTGCAGTGGGCAATTCAAACCCAGGAAAGGAAAAAAACAGCAGCAAGCCTGAGGATGCTCTGCTTGCATTACGAAAAACAATGGGTGTGTACTGTAATGTCAGGCCCATAAAAACACTGCTTAATCATAATGGAAACCAGAAGATAAATAATGTTGATATGGTTATAATCAGAGAACTTACAGGCGGGATATATTTTGGAGCTCCTTCTGAAATCAGAACAGATAACGGCAAAAGACGGGCTGTAAGTACAATGGAGTATAATGAAGAAGAGATTGCACGGATTACTTTGAAATCTTTTGAATTTGCACTCAAACGGACAAAAAAAATAACATCTGTTGATAAAGCAAATGTCCTCAAAGTTTCACAGCTTTGGAGGGACGTTGTTTCGGAAATATCACAGGAATATCCGGATGTTTCCATAAATCACATGCTTGTGGATAATTGTGCGATGCAGCTCGTCAGAGATCCCGCACAGTTTGATGTTATACTCACTTCAAACATGTTCGGAGACATACTGAGTGATGAAGCCAGCATGCTTACAGGTTCCCTCGGTATGCTTCCCTCTGCATCCATAGGTGACGGGCCCGGGCTTTACGAGCCTGTTCACGGTACAGCTCCGGATATTGCAGGCAGGAATATTGCAAATCCTGTTGCAATGATCGGGTCTGCTGCAATGATGTTCAGATACTCGTTTGATGATGAAAGAACAGCAGGCATAATTGAAGATGCAGTAACAAATGTCCTTGAGAGAGGTTTTCATACTCCGGATCTTTCTCATGAGATGGAGGATATGGTCACAGGCACAGATGAGATGGGTGATTTGATTCTCGAGGAGATTCTGAGGAAGATGTGAATTGAGGGGGAAGAAGTAGGTGCAAGTAGGTGGCATAAATAAGTTGCAAAAGGTTCTCCAATTTGTTTTAGTATCAAGCAGAAGGAAAAGTAGGGGGATTTTCGGACGGAAATTTTTCTAATGCCGTGAAAAAACATTCAATACAATTTCCATAAATTTCCAGGTGGGCAATAATCTATTAATTTTCTTGCATTCTATTCACTGAATGCATATATTAGAAGCAAATAGCAAGCATCAATTGCCAGCAGAGGTGATAAAATGAA
Organism: bacterium; assembly: GCA_021158245.1. NCBI lineage: Bacteria > bacterium. The sequence goes on from JAGGVB010000122.1 coordinate 4,000, forward strand.
AACAATAACTATTCGCGGTGTTGATAGTGCTTTGGCAGAAGCGATTAAAAAGACAGCAGAAAAGCATCAGGAGAGCATGAACCAAACTTTACTTAAACTCCTGAAAGATAGTTTGGGCTTGACCAAAAAACCTGCCTTCCCAAAATATAAGGATCTGGATTCAATGGCCGGAACCTGGACTGTAAAAGAAGAAAAAGAATTTATTAAGAATACCGGATCTTTTCGAGAAATTGATGAGGAGATGTGGGATTGAGGAAGATATTAATTGATACAAATGTCTATGTTGCATACAAGCGTAATGACCCGGAAATAATTAAAGCCTTTCAAAATTGTGATTATATCGGGGTTGATGTATCCGTGTTGGCAGAATTATACACTGGGTTTCTGCTCGGAAGCCGCATAGAGCAAAACCTGAAAGAGTTAGAAGGATTTCTTAATAATTCCCGGGTTTATATTATTAATCACGACCTGGATACCTCGGAATATTATGCGCATATCTATAAAAATCTTCGTAAAAATGGAACACCGGTTCCAACTAATGATATATGGATTGCCTCAGTTGCACGACAGCATGGTTTGGCTTTATTAACAAAAGACAAACATTTCAAATTAATTGATGGTTTGATTTTATATTAATTATTAAGTGATCCATCAACACAGGTCAATTTTAACTGTAAATTGCTTTGTCCCGTAGGGACGGAATATTTGTGTTTATTTTTGTGGTTCTTCCATGTTTTAGTTGGAAGTATTTTGGTAATTGTTAAAGTATTTTAATTAAAATGCATATAAGAACAATATTTTTATCATTTTTACTATCAGCGCTCTACTTTCTTCAAAGCAAGTAGAAAAGAGATATGTTGGATTTCCTCATAATTAATGATAATAAAATTATTGGTTTGATCTTTTTTGTGAACCGAATTTCTTATCATTGTACGGCACTTTTTTCAAAAATCCGGATTCTGACAATTATATTTTTTATAGATAATCGGGACTGACGAAACCCAAAAAAAGCCGGCTGCTGCAAATCTCCTAAAAATGTCAAAAAGCTCTATGGATAATATAAACTCTCGCCAATTATAGCTATAATATTTTTAAAACAAGATTAGGGGTTCTCCCGACTTTCTATTTAATCTTTATGATAGATAAATCGGGACATTCGTTTTTCGCCATTTTCCGGACGGAGATTAGCAGATGCCGGTATTCCAAACCAACATTTTGTGAATTTTATATGTAGTATTTTATTAGTTTGAATTTATGTCCGGACATTACCCACTCGATTTGACATAGAGACTAAATTTATCTTGCCTTTGTACATTCTGTTTATTAGTTTTAGTGTTGAATGCAAAAAAATAAAAAAGAATGGGTTGGTAATTGCATTGTACAATTGAATTTAAACCAGGAGCACAAAAGGATTTTAAGAATATTACCGCTTTAGATTCCAGACGTATAATAAAACGAATCGAAATGATGTCAAATAATCTTCAAGGAGATGTAAAGAAATTAACTGACCATGCTCCTGAATATAGATTGCGTGTAGGCAATTACAGGATTCTTTTTGAAATCAATGCAAATAAAATTGTAATTTACAGAATTAGGCATAGAAAAGATGCCTATAGATGACGGAGGAGAGGCATGATTGCAATTCATCCGAATATTTTAGAAAAAGATGGCAAGAAAGAGTTCGTTGTTTTGCCTTATAGCGAATTCCTTAAAATTCAAGAAGAATTAGCTGATTATGAAGACTTGCGTATTCTGCGTGAGGCAAAACAGAATGAAAAAGATGCATCAACAATCAGCCTTGAGAAAATGAAAAAGAAATTAAAAGTTTCCTGATTATTTTCAAACCCATGATTTGAGTGCAGCTCAAGCTTCCGGTTATGGGAAATTTGTGTGTCATGCCCGCGAAAGCGGGCATCCAGAGGATGGTGGGGAGGAGCTTTCATCCTTGTTTCAGACATGTTTTAAAGCCTCTATCACGAATTCAGCTTACATTCAATAAATTGAAAAAAATATTGACAATATAAGAAATAAACAGTACTTTATAATTAACTTAAGATACTCAACTGAAGAATCTATATACCTTAAAATAAATCAAAATTCGTAAAAACAATGTGGATTTCCTCAGATGGATATATTCGGCTCTATGCTGTAGAGAAATGATATTGTTTGAGAATATTTATTACAGGCAATAAGTTTTTAATAATGAGGTGTGTTATGAGAAAGATAGCATTCATTTTAGTATATTTATTAGTATTTACTTCTCTGACCGCACAAACAAAATCGCGCGGTATTAGCAATGTTGGTAAAATTATCAAATCTAAAGTTGATCAGGCAATCAATGAAATATTTGGAGAAAATAAGCAGCCTGATCTGACCTGTACTGTTTTATTCCAGGAACCCTCCAAAGACGGGATATTAGGTGAGGGTGAAACAGGTGAAGTGCTTGTTGGAGTTCATAATAATAGCATGATAAAACAGATTCAGCCAAAGCTTGAAATAGTACTGAAATCGAGCTGGAATCCAACGCCACATTCAGTTGTAAAATTCATGGATCCTATTGAACCCGGACAATCGGGACAATATGAAGCAAAGATGCGATGGGATAAACGGCTTCCGTCAGGAATAGTAACGTATAAAGTAGTAGCTGTTGATGTAAATTCAAGAGTTAAATCCAAACCTGTTGAACTTAATTTCAGCATTACAGGCAAAGGTACAAAAGAAGCTGAACCTGTTTTTGTGGATGTTGATAAGACTATACCAAAAGTATATGCTTCAAACCGATACGGAGTTGCGGTTATTATAGGTAATCAGGAATATTCAAACCGCGATATCCCCGATGTTGATTATGCTGTAAAAGATGCAGCAGCAATGAAAAAGTATCTGATAAATATGCTTGGTTATCGCGAAGAAAACATCATTTATGTTGAGAACGCACAAAAGACTGACTTTGAGAGCATTTTCGGTACTGATACTGAGTTTCACGGCAAATTATATAATTATGTGAGGCCCAATGAGTCTGATATTTTTATCTATTACAGCGGACACGGCGCACCGGATTTAAGCAGTAAAAAAGCATATTTTATGCCTTCTAATTCAGACCCTAATTATGTAAAAATTTACGGTTATCCTCTTGATGTATTTTATAAAAATATTGATAAGATTCCGGCAAAATCCATTACAGTTGTGCTTGATGCCTGTTTTTCAGGAGGCTCACAGCAGGGTATGCTTATTAAGAATGCCAGCCCAATGTATATTGA
>JAGGVB010000123.1 GCA_021158245.1 bacterium
AAAAACCGAAAATTGTAGTTGTGGGAAGCTCCAATACTGATATGGTTATTAAACTTGGCTGGCTACCTAAACCAGGTGAAACCATACTCGGTGAAGAGTTCATCATGGCCGCAGGAGGAAAGGGTGCAAATCAAGCAGTAGCTGCAGCTAGGCTTGGAGGAGACGTTACTCTTGTTGCTCGTGTTGGAGCAGATATTTTTGGAGAGCAGGCTATCCAGAATTTTCAAAAGGTAGGGATTAACACGGATTTTATTATCACAGATAAAGAAAATGCGTCTGGTGTTGCTTTGATATATGTCGATAAAAAAGGTGAAAACACTATAGCTGTTGCTTCCGGAGCGAATAGCAAATTATCGAAAGAAGATGTGACAACCGCTGAACAAAAAATCAAAAGTGCGAATATATTGCTCCTCCAACTTGAAACGCCATTAGAGACAGTTCAATATGCCGCGCGGTTGGCTTCAGAAGCAGGCGTTAAAGTAATTTTGAACCCTGCCCCGGCACGGGAATTGGATGAGACATTACTTCGTACAATTACTATACTAACTCCAAATGAATCAGAGACTGAGCTGCTAACTGGAATAAAAGTCGATGACGAAAAATCTGCAATAAGGGCAGCAGAAGTTTTAAAAGAGAAAGGTGTCTCTGAGATAATAATAACAATGGGAGCCAAAGGGTCTTTTTTGATAAGAGATAACAAAGCTTTTTTAATTCCAACCAAAAAAATAAAAGCAATTGATACTACAGCTGCTGGTGATGCTTTCAATGGGGCCCTATCTTACGCGCTTGCGAAAAAAGAACCTTTAGACAAAGCTGTTAGATTTGCCAATCTGGTAGGAGCTCTTTCTGCCACAAAGCTTGGGGCACAGCCATCAATGCCAACATATGATGAATTGATTAGTTTTACCAAGGTATAGGAAATTCGTGGGCTTGAAATGAATTCGAAAAGCTAAATAAAAGGCCCCCAGTATGAACGTAAAACCTGAATTTCCTATTTTGGGTTTTTATTTTGAATAAATCCCGGTGGAGAGAAATTTCAAATCAGTAATAGGTAGACAAAAATAAATAGCTTTTGCTGGAAACACCCAGATAAAATATCGCCAAAAATTTATGTTACCAAATAGATTCTGGAGGAAAATATGAAAAAATCAATTATTCTGGTACTTCTCTTTTTATTGATATTTGCATCTTGTGCTAAAAAAAAATCTGAAATTGAAAGCAAAAAGAGTGAAAAGATCAGGATTATCCTGGATTCAGATGCAAATAATGAGTTAGACGATCAACATGCTATTGCTTATTTGTTATTTAATGGCCATGTGTTCGATGTGGAAGGAATTACCGTAAACAAAACGTACAATGGCGGCAGTATTGAAAAGCATTTTGAGGAGGCAAAAAGAGTTGTAAGGTTATGTTCTTTAGATGCATATGTAAATGTGTATAAAGGCGCTACTGGTCAATACAGCGACATAATAAAACATATCAATAAACCGGAATTTGATGGTTCGGCTGCTGTAAATTTCATTATTGAAAGAGCCCATGCCAAAGATCAGCGTAAGTTAGTATTATTGGGAATCGGGAAATTAACCAATATTGCTCTTGCATTGTATAAAGACCCTTCAATAGTTGATAAGGTGCGGGTGGTCTGGCTTGGTTCTAATTATCCTGACCCTGGTGAATATAATCTTGTGAATGATACTACAGCAATCAACCCTCTTTTGGAAAGTAATGTTGATTTTGAAATGGTAATGGTCAGATATGGGAAGCCATCCGGGACAGATGCTGTTGTAGCATATCTCAAGGATTTTCAGCAGAGAATGCCGGGAAAAGGACCACACATTTCTGCTCCTGTTATAGGCAGACATGGAGGTAAGTTTACATGTTTTGGTGATTATTCGGTCAATTTGTTTGAGAATTTTCCAGAACACCCCAGTTCCAGGCCGTTGTTTGACATGGCAGCAGTTGCTGTTGTCAAAAATCCTGCATGGGCAGATCGTGTTGTTATCAGTGCTCCAAAATTTGTCAATGGGAAATGGGTTAATCGACCCAATAATTCCCGAAAGATAATCATTTGGGAAAATTTTGATAAAAAAAATATAATGGAAGACTTTTATCGTACCATGGAGCATTTTGTGTTGGCTAAACCTGGATATATAAATTAATTAGGGTTTAAGGATATAACATTAGGAGCAGATATATTTATGAAACAGGATGAGATAAAAAATGTCGTAAATTCAATCACTGGGATTTTTGTTTTTATTATAATTTTCTTATTGACTAATTTTTTAGCAGCACAATCGATCAGGAATGATACTGAAAAAATTTGGATTGAGGCAGAAAGTGGAAAGATAGATTCACCCTTTAAAATATTTTATAATCAAAATGCTTCAGGTGGCCAGTTTATAGAAGTGGCACCTGGTAATAATAGTGAACAAAAAGCACCTGCCAATGGGATATGCTCTTATGAGTTTGTTGTAAAAAATTCTGACGTTTACAAAGTTTTTGGGCGGGTCATTGCTCCAATGAATGATGAAGATGCTTTCTGGGTTAAAATGGACGATGGTCCATGGATCAGATGGAAAGGCATTGAAGTTGGATGTCATTGGCATTGGGATACGGTACACAATCATGACAGTAATGATCAGGAAGTGATTTTCAACCTTACTAAAGGTAAACATCGATTCGCAGTTACATATCTTTTAGATGGTACCCAATTAGACAAATTATGCATAACAAATGATCGTGAGTTTGTACCTGTTAAAAAAGGGCCTTGTGTTGATGCACAATTTGATTTCATTCCTGAAAAACCAGTTGTTTCACGTCCGATTAAACTGGATGGTACCAAATCTTTAAGTGATTTCGGCAAAATTGTCAAATATCATTGGATATTCGGGGATAATGGAAGTTCAGCAGACGGTGTTAATGCGGAGCATTTGTACAAAAATGTAGGCGAATATGAAGTAAGTCTAAGAGTAACTGACAAAAAAGGAAACACCGGTCTTTGTAAAAAGAGAATTACTGTTTACTCGGATAAGCCTGTAGCAAAATTCGTCTATTATCCAGAAAGACCAAAACCAGATCTCAATGTTACTTTTAATGCATCTGCTTCTTTGGATGCTGATGGCAAAATTGTCAAATATCATTGGGATTTCGGGGATGGGACTACTGGCAGCGGTGTCCAGATAAATCATAGTTATAGATTAGAAGGAGAATATAAATCAAGATTAACGATTGTAGATGATGATGGGAATATAAGTACACATGAAAGAACTTTAATTGTAGTTATTCCCCATCCTAAAAAAATCATTTACGAGACAGATATGTGTCTGGACGTTGATGATGTAGGCGGTCTTGCTATTTTGCATGCACTGGCCAATAAAGGTGAAGTCGAACTTTTAGCCGTTTGCTTTAATGAGATTCAACCTGATGGCGCAGCTGCTATTGATGTCATTAATACTTGGTACGGGCGGGGAGACTTGCCGGTAGGTATCTACAAGGGCAAGTTTCCTAAACCTGATTATTCGGCCTATCTGACCGCTCTTACCCGATTTCCACATGACCTTGATCAAACCAACGCACGGTGTGCACTGGATATTTATCGAAAGGTTCTTTCTACGCAAGCAGATCATTCTGTCACAATTATCAGTGTAGGATTTTTAAATAATCTGAATGATCTGTTAAAAGCTGAATTTGATTTGGTAAAGCAGAAAGTAAAAGAATTGGTGATTATGGCTGGTGTTCACCATGATGGATTTAATTTGATCCGTCATAATTTAACTAAAGTTTCACAAAATGTTTTGGATAAATGGCCAACACCCATCGTTATCAGTCAGGCAGGTTCATCAATTAAAACGGGCGCTATTCTAAAGAATACACCTGTGGGGAATCCTGTGCGAGAAGCTTATTTTCGATTTTTTAATGGTAGTTTTTGCGATCGATCAAGTTGGGATGAAATGGCTGTCCTTTACGGAGTTCGTAGCCTATCAAATTATTTCTCTGAAGTTACAGAAGGGTATGGTATATTAAATGATGGTTATCGCTGGAAGATGCAAAAGGGATTCAGGATCTATTTGGAAAACAAACTTTCAGATTCGGAATATAAAAAAATTATTGAGCAATTAATGATTGAACCACCTAAAGGGGAGTAAAGTAGTATTTAATTAGTATGAGGAATTGATTTTGAAAACATCAAAACCAAGTTACGAACTTTCATTTTTCCTATCCACTTTCCCATGCATATTAGAAAGGAAAGAAATGATAACTATCAACAAATCGGCAGCATTTTTTATTGTAATGGGAATTATGTCATTTACCGTCTTATGAAGATTGGATCAGTTCAATGCTCTATCCTTGTCAGTGCTGATATTGTCGTTGTACAAACGAAATATGGCTTTTTAATAGGAAAATAGATAATTAATAGAGGGCTTTAAGAATGTTAAAAATATCATATTTAGTCAAACGAGTGGTTTTGCCTTTTGTTCTTATTCTTTGCATCAGTTGTTCAAATTTTACACAAGATTCAAGTGTTGATTACCAAAAAGTTGTTAACACTTTTAATGAAGCCTGGAATACGGGGAATTATGATCTTTTAGATAAAGTCGTACATCCGGATTATTTAAAGCAAGAGGGCAATGAACAGATTGTGGGGATCGAAGCGCTAAAAAACTATGTAAAAAATTTCAGAGAAACCATGCATGATGCAAAGATAACTTATGTCGAAGAAATTTACGGAGCTGAAAAAGCTGCAATAAGGTTTACTCTTGAAGGCACTCCAATTAAGACAGGGAAGAAATTCAAGGCAGAGGGTATTGTCATTTTTAAATTTAAGGATGGAAAAATTATTGGAGATAAGAGCGTATTTGATCAACTGACGTCGTTAAAACAGCAGGGGTATACGATTAGTCCTCCAGAAGAGTGATAAAAATTGTTGATTTGTGTGACTTGGGAATTTCTGTAAGGAATATACATGATTAGAATAAGTGGATCCAGGCTGAAGCTTTTTCAGGGATTTGAAGATAGGGGATAGAGCAAAAAACAGAAACGCGCCCCTCCATCACAGAGGATCTTTAATGGTTTTGGACAAAACTCCTCTGTGATGAAATCCGCGGATTTTTGCTGACATTGACGTACAGCTCTTTTGCTGAAAGGGCTTTTCACCAAGGCATGGATGGCATAGCTGTAATGACCGGAATCCTGGTTTGTATTATTGCATACAGCATGGCTGGTATATTTCAGACATGGACAGCAATTGAAGGCTTCAGCAAAAGGGGCGCATTCTTGAAGTATCAGAAAAATTAAAGCCAAAAAGGAGGCTAATCAGATGAGAAAAAAAAACAAGATACTAACTGATACAATGATATTTATTTCCATCTTTTCCCTGGCAAGTATTTTTTCCGTTTCTCTGTTTGGGCAAAATACATATTATTTTTCCCAATATGGCAGTGATAGTAATAGCGGTACCTCAGCTAACGCACCATGGAAAAGTTTAAGTAAGCTCGAACAAAATAATTTTCAGCCCGGCGACAGTATTTTGTTTGAAAAAAATTCAGAATTCATCGGAGGCGTACGATTTAAATGTTCCGGCGAAAAAGGAAGCCCAATTGTTTTGAGCAGCTATGGAAAGGGGGCAATGCCTTCTTTTACGAATATTGATTACAACCATCTTGGTGGTAATGTATTTCAAATATTGGGAAGTAATGTGACAATAGACGGCCTGGCGTTTAAACATTGTGCGAATTCAGAGTCTATAGTTGATAAAGAAATACTGTTGGTTGGAGCGGTCTATACTGTTACAGGCGCGGATTACATTGTAGTGAAAAACTGCGACTTTCTCGATTGCCCAATAGGAATACATGTGAACAGTCAACATTGCCTGATTACAAACAACAATCTTCATGATTGCAATCGTTTTCTCTCAAAACCAGACTGGGGCCCTATCGGGATATTTATAGGCAATGCATTCAATGAGGTCTCATACAACACGTGTAGGAACTATATAAAGGTTGGGGGGAACTATGGAGCTGATGGAGGTTTTCTTGAGCTGGATGCCCGGTATTTTGGAAACAGTGTCCATGATATAAAAATACATCATAATAAATCGTTTAATAATATGGGGTTTTTGGAAATTGAAGGAAGTTTAAAAGGAGATAATCTTGATGTCTATTACAATCTGAGTGACGATTATCAGGAATTCATTTTTTACTGGGGCGGGAATAATTCAAAAATCGAAAACAATACGATTATCCGAACGAAACCACCGATGAATGGCGCAGTAAACACAGTGTTTACAATGAAAAATGGAAATTTCACGTTAAGGAACAATATTAT
>JAGGVB010000124.1 GCA_021158245.1 bacterium
GGTATATGGCAGAGTTGTTTTGCCGGCATCTGGAAATTTCCGCCCGGAAATGAAATGTAGAGCCGGTGTTTTTCAGAGGGTGCCAAAAACTCAAGTTTTATCTTGACAAATCGAAAATATTTTCTTATTTTTATTATGAGCATATGCTCATAATTGTTTGGTTCATGGAAATGTCCAACAAACAAGTTCTATGGCCTGCTGATAAAATAAAGAAAGGAAGCATAGTAAATGCCAAGGCCTCCCAAATGCAGATGGATAAGCGCACATCCGGGTGTTTGTTATTTTAAACCTGCGGGTGTTCCTCAAAATCTGCTCAGGCAGGTAGAGCTTACAATGGATGAACTTGAAGCTCTCAGGCTTTCCGATCTTATCGGGCTTAGCCAGACAGAAGCTGCAATGCATATGAATATTTCCAGAGCAACTTTTGGAAGAATTGTAGCAAAAGCACGGAACAAAATTGCTGAAGCACTGGTTAATGGAATGGCAATTAATATTACAGGCGGAAGTGTAGAGTTAAGGCCGCCTGTCAGGAGAAGGCGCGGCAGCAGAGGATTTAACTTTAATCACGGATAAATTTAATGAGTGAGATTGAAGAAATATTTTCACGTATTCAAAGTCAAATTATGGGCGGAGGTACAGAACGATTTTCCGATAAAGTTGTGGAGCTTGCTTACGACCCAATTAACTCCGGCGACATGGAAAACCCGGACGGGCAAGGTTATGTCAAAGGGGATTGCGGCGATTCCATAACAGTGTTTTTAAAAACTGAAAACAATACTATTAAGGAAGCTCGTTTTCTTGCAGACGGGTGTGCCGCTACATTGGCATGCGGAAGTGCAGTAACTGAACTCAGCAAAGGCAAATCCCTGTACGATGCAAAAAAAATATACCCGCAGACAGTAATCAGATTTCTGGACGGACTGCCTGCATCCCACACACATTGCAGTATTTTAGCTGTACAGGCATTAAGAGAAGCCCTGTATGATGTTAACAATAAAACCGGAGGAGATATATAATGCATCCTGTTCTTTTTAAAATTGGCAGTTTTGAAATGCATTCATGGGGAGTTGCTTTTGTAATTTCTATCCTTATCGGATTGTGGATAGCTATGAAGAGAGCAAAGAAATTCGGAATTGACCAGAATGCTGTTATGGACCTTACATTAGTAATAATAATTGCAGCGGTTCTGGGGAGCAGATTCTGGTATGTTGTTTTTCATCTTGATGAATTCAGGGGTAACTGGCTTGATACAATCAATCCTGTTCATGACGGATATATCGGCATCGCAGGCCTCTCAATGATGGGCGGTGTTGTATTTGCAATCGCAGCTGCTTTTGCTTATGCTTTGATTAAAAAAATTAGTTTCCTCAACCTCGGAGATACCCTTGCTCCAAGTTTTCTCATTGGTACAGGCCTGCAGAGAGTAGGCGGATGCTACCTGAACGGATGCTGCTTCGGCCGTCCCACAGAGAGCATTTTCGGGATTGTCTTTCCTGTAACAAGCGTTGCAGGATCAGTATTCCCCGGTGTCCATATCTGGCCCACACAGCTATTTGCATCAGCCCTGGGGTTTATGGGATTTTTTCTCATACTGTTTCTGGATCAAAAACACAGCTTCTCCGGTTATACTATGTGGCTTGTACTTGCCTATTACTCTGTTGACCGTTTTATTGTTGATCAATTCAGGTATTATGAATCGCCTCAGGTGCTTGGCACAATAGGGCCGTTAACAATAAACGTTAATGATTTAATACTGCTGGCACTGTTTGTTACATCTGTTATTTTCTTTATAGTGGGATTAAAAAAACGGAAGCATAATGCATTAACATAAACTGTTAACTATAAAAAAGGAGGCATAAAATGCCAAGAGGAGACAGAACAGGTCCCGCAGGCATGGGGCCTATGAGCGGACGCGCAGCCGGATTTTGCGCAGGTTATAACCAGCCAGGATTTACAAATCCGGTAGGAGGAAGACTCGGCGGAGGATTCGGCTGGGGCCGCGGTTTTGGCGGAAGAGGCATGGGTTATGGTTTTGGAAGAGGCCGATATGTTGGAGGATACGACTATGCATATCCCCCGTATGCCAATACTGCTGCACCGACTCGTGAGCAGGAGCTTGATATCTTGAAAAATCAGGCAGATGCTTTGAATACACAGCTAAAAAATATTCAGGACAGAATGTCTGATCTGGAATCAAAAAATGAGTAACTGCTCCTGAGTTGTCTGTAAAGATATGGTTAAGAGATTCCCTGCTTGTTTGGGAATCTCTTAACCTCTTAATCATCATTTCCATCCGATCTTCAATAAAAGAAGGCGGATAATAATGATGAAACAATAATTCTTCAGACAGCATTTTTGATTTACTTAAGGATTTATCATGCCGACTTACGAATATGAATGTAAAAAATGCGGATACCGGTTTACTGAATTCCAGTTAATTACAGCAAAACCTGTAGCAAAATGCCCCAAATGCGGCGGGCCTGTGAAACGCCTTATTTCCGGAGGCAGCGGAATAATTTTTAAAGGTTCAGGATTTTATGAGACAGATTATAAAAAAAAATAAGTGATTTCAAAAAACATAATTATTCAGGCATGGACTGCCTTTATGCACTGCAATTGAATTAATGTGAAATAGATGCAGTTTTTTTTACTGCCCGCATCTTAACAATTTACATTGATTATTTACCTTGCAGTTAATATATTATGCTGATTAAGTTGCAAAAATTTATAGTTGAAAGGATACGAAATTAATGGATATAAAATTAGATGCAAAACCAAAACCAAATGAGCAGGATCAGAGAATAACAAAAAATCTGGAAACAATTAAACACAGAATCGTTGTTTTCAGCGGCAAAGGCGGTGTAGGGAAAACTACTGTTGCTGTAAATCTGTCTTATGCACTTCTCAGCCAGGGCTCAAGCGTAGGCCTTCTCGATGCAGATATTACAGGACCTAATGTTCCGAAAATGGTCGGATTAAAGGATGTGCCTTCAATTGATGAGGGTTCAAAACAGATCATTCCTCAAATTAAAGACGGCCTTCAGGTTATTTCAATTGCTCCGATGATCCCTGCTGATGCACCTATTATCTGGAGAGGGCCTCTTCGCTCAGGGGCAATTACCCAATTTCTTTCTGATGTAGTATGGGGCAGCCTTGACTTTCTGCTTGCAGACCTTCCTCCGGGGACAGGTGATGAAGTATTGACCACTGCACAGAAGATGCTTCCGCAAATTGCAATTGTTGTTACAACACCCCAGGAAGTATCTCTCATTGACTGCAGAAGAGCAGTAAATATGGCAAAAAAACTTGAGATTAAAAAAATCGGTGTTGTAGAAAATATGTCCGGCCTTATCTGCCCCCACTGCGGAGAAAATATTGATTTCTTCGGCAGCGGCGGCGGCGAAAAAATGGCAGAAGAGATGGGTGTGACATTTCTCGGAAGAGTCCCTATGGAACTTGCAACACGAAAAAGCGGTGATGAGGGCAAACCGGTAGTTGTTGAAAATCCTGATTCTGTAACAGGAAAAGCATTTATGGAGATTGCAAAAAATACCGTGGTGTTTCTTAATCAGTAACATTTTTCAGGAGTGTGATGTTTTTATACATTGCACTCCTGATTTAACCCAAGGCCCTTTTAAATAAAAATATAATTTTCTTTCACCCCGATCCCATTTTAAAGGAGATTCTCATGGCAAAAGTCGGAATAATCATCTGCGCCCGCTATCAGAGCTGCGGCGGGGGAAAATGTTTTCGTTCAGCAAGAGAGCATACAGGCGGATTTGCAATTTACCCGAAAGATGAAAAAATTGAGGTTGTGGGATTTTCGTACTGCGGAGGCTGCCCCGGCGGGAATATTGAATACGTTCCCGAAGAAATGATTAAAAACGGAGCTGAGGCTATACATCTTGCAACAGGTTTTGTTGTCGGATACCCGCCCTGTCCCTACATTAGGCAGTTTAAAGAATTTATTGAAACACACTACAAAGTACCCTGCATTGTCGGTACCCACCCGATACCTCAAAAATACATGGACGTGCATGAAATTACATCTTTCTGGGAAAA
>JAGGVB010000125.1 GCA_021158245.1 bacterium
GCTGAGCAGGCTTAACACTTTCCCCTGTTTCAGACTTTCCTGACGGTTTAAATACTGCAGGCTTGTCAGGAATCTGATAAGATGTGGTAATAACTCCGCTTACTGCAGATGCAGCTACTGTTGCAGGAGAAGCAAGATATACTTCGCCTTTTCCCTGTTTGCCTGTAAAATTTCTGTTTCCTGTACTGACTGTAATTTCACCCGGGCCGTTCTGACCGATCTGGCCTGCAGCACAGCCTGCGCACCCCGCATTACCTACAAGAGCGCCTGCTTTCATAAATATTTCTATCAACCCTTCTTTAAGGCACCTCTCCCACACTTTTCGCGTTGTAGGCACTATTTTTAAAACAACTCCGGGCGCAACTTTTTTATCTTTAAGAATATCCGCAACAACTTTCAGATCTTCAAATCTTCCGTTTGTACATGATCCGATAAATGCAGAATCAATCTTTGTTCCTGAAACTTCATCAACTGATACCACATCTTCAGGGTGCCCAGGACGGGAAATCAGAGGTTTTATACCGGAAATGTCAAACTCTATCTCCTTTTCATACTCTGCACCTTCATCACTGTAAACCGCTTCAACAGGTCTGCCTGTAACTTTTTCAAAATGCTCAAGAACATCTTTGTTAGGAGGAAACAGCGCAACAATTCCGCCCATTTCAGTAGCCATTGAAGCCATTGTTATTCTTCCGCTTAAAGGAAGAGAATCCACATAATCACCGTAAAGCTCCGCAGCATAACCCAAAAGTCCTGCAGCTCCCAGTTGCTGCAAAAGATAGAGAACAACATCCTTAGGATATACCGTTTCACCAGGCATACCTTTAAGGGTAATTTTTACTGATTTGGGTACCTTAAACCAGATTCTTCCTGTTGCCCATGCAGCGGCAATGTCTTTGTCTCCCATACCCTGACCGAATGCTCCGATTGCTCCCAGTATATTTGCATGAGAATCCGTTGAAATAAGAGTACCGCCCGGAAGAACAAGTGCATCGTCAATTGCAGTGTGGGTTCCTATGCCGTTATCAATATCAAAAACTCTTATGTTGTTTTCCCTGGCAAACACTCTGCACAATTGCTGGTTAGTTGCATATTTTTGATCCGAACCGGTTGGGTTTGTATCAAAAGTAAAAAACGTCCTTTTTGTATCTGCAACTTTAAGACCGTTTTCTTTAAGATTCTTTACAACATTCGCACCGCCGAAATCCCGCGCTATACGCGCATCAATTACAATATCTCCTATATCGCCTGCTTTGAGTTCGCGGTCGGAATGAGCGGAAAGAATCTTTTCAATCATTGTTCCCGGCATAGCAGCTCCTGTTTTTTTCATTAATATTATTTATGACTACTGCTCCTCTATCAACAGCCCTTTTGATCTCATGGCAAAAGGATTGAAAGTTGCAAAATCCGCCTGATGAATAAAAACTGTTTCTATAACCTGAGGCCTGCCGTCTCCTTCTTTGGAGTGACATGCAATAGTGTTGATTATATCTTCGGATAGTCCGCACTCCTGGGCCAGAATAGCTCCGGAAATAGGGTGTCTTGCATATTTCCCGGAAAGGCTCTTTCTGTATCCTCCGTTCCCGTCAGGTTCTATTTCAAGAAGTTTTCCCACATCATGCAAAAGGCCTCCTGCATACAATCTGTCAAAGTTTATTTTGTAGGGAAGATTTTTATAATTTTCTGTCTGAGCTTTTGCCAAAGCTGCAGCGCCTTCTGTAACGGAAATTGTATGCTCTATAAAATTAATCCCTGCTGTATCAACAAGCAGGGTAAAAGGAATTTTTAATAATTCATCAACTGAATTCCAGCCGCCTTTTTTACAGCCGAGCAGCCAGGTGTCTGTAACTTTCTTTTTAATTGCCTGATCCTGAATGCTGTCCAACTGTTTTTTAAAAAGAGTATAAATATCTTTTTCTGTTATCATATCGTCTCCTCTAAAAAAACTTTTTTATTACTCCGATAAAGATATGAAGTTAAACCAATAAAAGCAAGATTTCCCTTTGTTTTGCGGATTTTTTTATCCGAAAATGAAAACCGGAACATTTTTCCCGTATTTCACAATGAAACAATTTGTAAATTTTTCCGAGCGCTTGATTATGGGGTATATGGTATTGATTATACTAATGTTACGCTATGTATATCAATTGCAGACTGAAACCCCTCACAGGTGGTATAAAATATGCAACATTTAATAATGGTGTAAAAAATAAAGTGTGAACAGGAGTATTATCAATGAAATTTAAATTTACAGCATTTCTAATAATTTTAAATGTCACACTTTTCATCATGATCTCTGTTGTTTCAGCACAGCCAGTCAAGAAAAGCACAGATATCAAATCCGTGAATACCGCAGATAGACTGTATCTGCCGGCTGCTTTGAACAATCAGGTTTCCGCAGGAAATGATGACTGGGAATCCATATTCAGCATTCCGGGGACAAACGGTAATATTTCAGCAGTTACAGTATACGGAAATGATGTTTACATTGCCGGCACTTTCAGCACAGTAAGTAATTTAAATGCAAATTATGTTGCCAAATGGGACGGATCTTCATGGTACGTTCTCGGCAGCGGGATGAACAGTACAGTTAGCTGCCTTGCAGTGGACGGAAGCGGAAACCTGTATGCCGGAGGTACATTCACAACAGCAGGGGGCTCCTCCATAAACCACATAGCAAAATGGGACGGATCTTCATGGAGTTCTTTGGGCACTGGTACAAACGGAACTGTCAATGCCCTTACCATTAACGGCTCTGACATATACGCAGGCGGTGCTTTTACAGAAGCAGGGGGAGCACCTGCAAACCACATAGCAAAATGGGACGGGTCTTCATGGTATGCTATGGGGGGAGGAACAAGCGGAGAAGTATATGCAATAATTGTTCACGGTACAAATGTTTACATTAGTGGAAATTTTAGTGACATAGGAACTAATATTGCATGCTGGAATGGCTCATCATTTGTCAGTGAATACTTTGGTGCAGGTACGGATAATACTGTTTATACTATGGATATGATTAATGATACGCTTTATGCGGGAGGAATTTTTACAGGGGTAGCAAATTTAAATCCTTATACTCCTATAGCTGCAAGCAATATAGCAAGATGGGATGCAGCTAACGGATGGCAAACTTTAAACGGCGGAGTAATAAACAGTTCATCATCTCCCTCTGTAAATGCAATATGGTGCAGTACTGGTGATAATACAGTTACAATAGGAGGATTATTTGATAAAGCCGGAAGTACTACAGCAAACAACGTTGCAATATGGGACGGATCAGACTGGTCTGGCTTTGGCACAGGTCCAAATGACAAAGTACTGGCAGTTGCCTGGAACGGGACAACTCTATACGCGGGAGGCGTATTTTCGACCGCAGGTACAGCAGGAGCAGTACATATCGCCCAATGGAACGGATCCTCATGGTCTGCTATTACAAGCGGCAATGACAAGGGAATTTACGGAACAGTTAATGTTATCATCAAATCCGGAGACGATCTTTATGCAGGGGGCTCCTTTACAAGCGCAGGGACAAAAATAGTCAACAACATTGCCAAATGGGACGGATCAGACTGGTATGCTCTTGGCCAGGGTATTACTGACGGTAATGTCAAAGCGCTGACTGTAGATGCAAGCGGCAATATTTACGCAGGGGGCAATTTTACAACAGCAGGTGGCGTTCCAGTAAGCAATCTTGCCAAATGGGACGGATCCTCATGGTCGGATGTAGGCAGCGGCACAAATGACTACATATATTCTCTATCAATCTATAATGGAAATCTTGTTGCAGGCGGCCAGTTCAGCCAGGTTGGTTCAGGAAAATCAATAAAATTTCTTGCCGAATGGGACGGATCCTCATGGTCTGCTCTCGGCTCCGGGATTGACAGCTCTGTTTATACAATTGCTGTAAAAGAGGATACTCTCTTTGCAGGGGGAATATTCAAAGAAGCAGGCGAAGATAATAACATTCAGTATATTGCAAAATGGGACGGATCAGGCTGGTTTAAAGTAGGAAAGGGAGTTAACAGTGCGGTTTCATCTTTATCTGCTTCAGGGTCATATTTGTATGCAGCCGGAAGTTTTACAACAGCAGGCGGGTCCCCGGCAAAAGATATAGCAGTATGGGACGGAACTTCATGGACCGCTATGGGCACAGGGTCTGATAATGAAATTAAAACTATTGCTGCAAGCGGGAATACATGCTATGCAGGCGGCTCATTCTCTTCCATTGACGGGGTTTCTGCAAATAATATTGCCAAATGGGACGGTTCTTCATGGTCTGCACTCGGAGACGGAACGAATAATGCTGTAAACTCTTTATGCCTTGGGAGTCTTTACGCAGGGGGAGGATTTGAAACAGCTGGTTCAAAAACAAGTATGGGAATAGGAAAATGGCTTGGAGAAAGCTATTCCGTAAGAGTGGCAGTTAAAATATTTCTTGAAGGGCCATACAGTACAAGTACCGGCGAAATGAATACATCTATCAATTCTGCAGGATTGATTCCTCTGACATCTCCATACTCGGAAGACCGGAGAACAGTAAGCAGTATCCCTTCTGACATTGTTGACTGGGTTCTTGTTTCTTTAAGAGCTGATCCGGCAGGTTCTGCAGTTGCGTACAGAAGCGCCTTCCTGAGAAATGACGGGATGATTGTTGATGACGATGGAACAACTTCATATATAAATCTCACTGCATCAGAAGACAGTTACTACATTGTTATTGAGCATAGAAACCACCTTGCAGTAATGACAAAAACAGCACAGGCTCTTTCATCTTCTTCTTCAGCTCTGTTTGATTTTACAACAGACGGGACACGCTACTACCTTTCCGACGGTAAAGCGCCTGATGATGCTGCAAAAGAATTTTCGGACAACAAATGGGCAATGTATGCAGGCGACGCTGACGAAAACGGGTTTATTACTTCATATGACTTAAATGACGAGTGGCGCCCCAATAACGGAACATACGGATATAAAAATTCCGACATGAATATGGATACATACATTAATGCCCACGATAAAAACAGGATTTATAAAAAAAATGAAAGTAAAATGTCACAGATAAAATAAAAGAATACAAGACAAGATGAAAATTATTGAAAAAATAAGAATAACAACTTCATTATTAATTTTTCTTACTGCAGTATCCCTGTTCTCACAATACAAAAGGGAATATCCCGATGACATAAGGTTTATGGAAAAATACTCTTCCAAAATCGGCAGCGGAACTTTACAGGAAATTTTTCACAAACACAGTATTGACAAAAAAAACAGGCTTCTTAAAGGCCCGGATCTGATTGACGTTTTTATCTACTTTGATTCTGAGCCTGATAACAGCGAGATACACAAGCTGCAGCTTCTTGGAGTTGAATGTTTTACAGAATCATGGACACCGCCAATTTTCCCCAACCACCCTTTGGGATTTATGCTTGCGCGGGTTCCTGCAAATTCATTTCAGGATGTTCTTGATAAAGCATTTATCAGGCGTGTGGATACTGCTAACCGGACATCTGTGCCCATGAATAACACAGCAGCATCTGCTGTAAATGCTTCTGATCTTTGGGCAGGAGGCTGGACAGGCTCTGGTGTAAAAATAGCAATTCTGGATTCAGGGCTTGACACTGATCCTGTTAACTCGGACCTGCCCTCTTCTTTTGAAAAAATGGACTATTCTCAGTATCCCACTCTCAACAGTGACGTTGAAAATCATGTTACAGGACACGGAACACATGTTACAGGTACTGTTCTCGGAAGAGGAATTTACTCCTCGGGCAATACAGGCAACGGAGGAGGCGCATTCAAAGGTATGGCTCCTGATGCTGAACTTGTATTTTTAAAAATTGCCAATGACACAGACGGCACAGCATCCAGTACAGCAATTATCAATGCTCTTGACGCTGCGGTAAATATTTACAATGCAGACATAATCACAATGAGCTACGGAGGATGGAACGACTATCTTGACGGCTCTCTTCCTACAGAGCAGAAAGTTGACTGGTGTTATTCCCAGGGCGTGCCTGTTTTTATTTCAGCAGGGAATGATGCTAATAAAAACCGGCACTATTCGGGAACTGTTAGTGCAAATTCATCAACCGGCTATATTCAGGTTGATATCTCCACACCTGCAGAAGATTCTACTTTTGTAAAATTCAATCTTGTCTGGTATGACGGCTCTGCAAGAAATGATCTCAGCCTTCAGTACTTTGACGGTTCATACACCCCGCTTTCGGACGTAACTTTTTATCATACAACAGAAAGCACAAGAGGAACCGAATCCCAGAAATCCAATTACAACAAATGGGTAAAGCCCGATGAGAGCACATACTACCTTAAAGTTGTGAACAACTCCTCTTCATCCCAGGCTTTTCATATTTTTGAAGACTGGGGTGTAAATAGCCGTGTAACATTTGCAAATGCAGACCCCGAATATACAATATCTTCTCCTGCCACAGCAGACTATGCTTTTGCAGTGGGCGCATGGACTACAAGGTCTTCGTGGGCAGATTATTCAGGCAACAGCTGGGGCTTTGGGGAAACTTTAGACGATATTTGTTCATTTTCCAGCAGAGGGCCCAGGATTGACGGAACCCAAAAACCTGACATTACCGCGCCCGGAAGCGCAATCATTTCTCTTAGAGACAGGGACGTTTACACTTCTGCAAACAGCAGATGGATTGATGATGACGGCACATGGAACGCAGGAGATGCACATTACTATATTATGCAGGGAACAAGTATGGCGTGTCCTGTAGTTGCCGGATCAGCCGCCCTTCTTCTTGACAGAGAC
The DNA here is from genome assembly GCA_021158245.1 of bacterium. Lineage (NCBI taxonomy): Bacteria > bacterium. The sequence continues at coordinate 6,788 of JAGGVB010000125.1, forward strand.
CCGTGTCTTACTCCTGCGGAAATTTACTCTGACCTCCGCTCAAACACAGCTTCAGACACATACACTGGAGTAGTCCCCAACAGCACATGGGGTTACGGCAAACTTGATGTTAAAGCAGCTATGTCAGGAATAACTGTTCAGCTTAAGGTATTTCTCGAAGGGCCCTATGACAGCAGTACACATAAAATGAAAACCAGCCTGAGAGACGCTGATCTTATTCCACTCACTTCTCCTTACACTGAAGATCCGTGCACTGTCAGTTCTGTTCCTGCAGGGATTGTTGACTGGGTTCTGATACAGCTCAGAACCTCTGCAGACGGCTCTGCTGCTATTTCAAAAAGCGTTTTTGTTGATCCTGACGGCAATATTGTTGACACTGACGGATATGACAGAAACATTTTTTTTGATGTGCAGGAGGGCAGCTACTACATTGTAATAAATCACAGAAACCATATTAAAATAATGAGTTCTTCTTCAGTCGCGCTCTATTCGGATCACACTGTTCTCTACGACTTTACCGATTCTGTTTCAAAGGCTTACGGCTCAAACAGTATAAAACTGGTTGAAGATAATGTGTATGCAATGTACGCAGGAGATGCAGACGGAAACGGATTTATTACTGCAGATGATCTTAATAATGAGTGGAGGCCCAACAACGGAACATACGGATACAAAAACAGCGACATGAACATGGACACATACATCAATGCTCACGATAAAAACCGATGTGTTAAAGCAAACAACGGCATAGGAACCGCAGTGCCGTAATAGAGGAGCTGATTTTTGCAAAACCGGATTAAAATATTAATTGCAGTTTTTATTTTACTGATACCGCAGTTTACAAGGGCGCAGGGCGATATTGACCTTAAATTTAAGCAGACAGTACTTACAACATACGACTTTCAGATAACGTTAATGATAAAAAGAGCTTCTGATAAATGGGACAGGCTGGGCTCGTCAAATTTCCCCTTTTATTACAACTCTAATGCCCTTTCAGGCCCTGTTCTTGTTACAGCTCACAATTTTTCAGGCGGCCTCTATTCTGAACTGAATATTGCAAATAACGGTTCCTGGGCATCTGTAAACATTCTTTATAACGGATCAGACGGACAGGGTACTGCAGTTGATACTGCATGGGTAAATGTAGCCACAATCCACTTCAGCATAAAAGACCCTGGCCAGACATCACAGATAAATCCCAGAACCGACGGAGCTTATGCATCCTTTGATGATAATGAGAAGACTCATCTTTCCATAAATACTTACACAGGGCTTGACGTTCCTTTAAAATATAGTGATGTTGCACCTCCGGGAAAAGCCGCACCTCAATCCTTCAATTTATGCGAACCTTTTCCCAATCCATTTAACATGGAAGTAAGCATCAATTACAGTATCCCTGTAAAAACAAGTACATCAATAAAGATTATTTCTGTTAACGGGAAGGTCATAAGATCATTTTATTTTCAGGATCAAAATCCCGGATTTTATACCTTAAAATGGGACGGCAGAACAGAATCAGGTACAGATCAGGCAAGCGGAATTTATATTGTTCTTTTTAAAGCAGACAGATTTACAGGTATTAAGAAAATAACATTAATAAAATAAAAATTATTGTTTAAATGTCTGCAAATTTATATATTTATTGAGAAAAGTTATTAAAAACCCGGGGATGTATGCACAGCTTAGTAAAACAAATTAAGATATTAATACTGATTGTTTTTTCCCCTCTTTTGATTTTTGCATCCGGCAATGATTCTACTGTAGTTAAAAATATCACGGCGCTCTCGTTTACAGACATAACATCATCTGCTCTGCCGTCTGCACCTTCTGCAGGATCTCACTGTGCAGCATTTACAGATATTACAGGCGACGGATTACCTGATCTGTACATGACAATGTACTACACTGCTGATATCTCGGATATGTTTTATGTTAATTCTGCTCTTACTGTTTTTTCAGAAGATGCCTCGGCAAGAGGAATAAATGACTATGACGGCGGTTCACACGGAGCAGTGTTTGCGGATCTTGACAATGACGGCGATTTTGATCTGATAAACGGTACAACTGTAAAAAGAAGCGGAACAACCATTATCGGTGCGGATCACAATAATATTTTCAGAAATGACGGATCAGGCAGTTTTACAGACATAACAAGCACTATATCGGATATCTATTCCAC
>JAGGVB010000126.1 GCA_021158245.1 bacterium
TAATAATTAGCAGCTTTGAATGATTTTTTCCACCCCGGTGTTATGATAAAATAGGATGTCCATGTCATTACTTCCCATGCCATGAATAGCGTAATCCAGTCAAGAGCCATAAATATTGCTATATTTGCCCCAGCGAGCAGCATCCACAGAACACCAACACCCCACTCATCCGGTTCGTGCAGATTTTTTTGAATGGAAAATATAGATATGATGAGGTTTATTATAGTTGTAAAAAATGAGAAAAACCATCCAAGTTTTGTAATGCCAAGGTTTATTTCAAAATTTATATTACCCAGAGAGAACATACTGTATGTCTCTGCATAACCCCAGTTACCATAAAATGACCATAATTTTATCGTCATAAATGTCAGCAACCCGGTAAAAAGCAGCCATCTTAACCACTTTAACTTGGCACCTATGAAAAATGCAACAGATGATATAATCAGGGCGATTATGAGTAAATTCAATATCATTGAAAGACCCCCGTTCCTAAAACAGTTGATATATAGCGTCCTTTTTCGAACAATCCTGCCGATGCATGCTTTAAAATATATGTAAGCATAGAGGGATACACACCCACTGCAATTACAATTATTGCAAAAGTAATAACAGAAATATATGCAAACGGATGAATTCTGTTTTTAACTGCTACCTTTTTGTCAACAAACAATTTAAATATGATCCTGAAATAGTAGAACACCTCTATTAAAGCTGCTCCGAGAATTAACGATATGGCGAGATAGCTGATACCTGCAGATTTTACAGCAGCTTGAACAATGTACATTTTACTCCAGAAACCGTTGAAAAAAGGAATCCCGATTATACCAAATGCGCCTATTGCAAAAAATATTGCGATAAATTTGTTATATCGTCCGAATCCTTCCATGTCATCAATATTGGAGCTACCTATCTTCCTTATTATCATAGCACTTGTAAGAAACAATAATCCTTTTGATATTGCATGATTAAAGAGATGAAAAACTCCTCCGGTAATGGAATTCTGGCTCCCAACTCCTATAGCAAAAGCTATAATACCCATCTGCGCCATTGAAGAAAAAGCAAGGACTTTTTTAATATCCTTTTGAGTCAATGCAGAAAATTCACCGATTATTGTTGTAATGACTCCAATTGCTATTAATATATTATTGAAATTCAATTTACCAAAAACTATTATTTTGTCTGCAACATCTATTCCGAATACAGTTAGAAAGACCCTCATAATAGCATAAATTCCTGCAGTACTTACAATACCGCTTAAAATGGCATCAATATGAGGAGCACTCCCTTCGTATGAATCTGGCACCCAAAGGTTAAATGGGAATAGCTCTGCTTCAACAAAAACGCCTCCTGCAAACATGAGTACAATAAACGAAGCTAAAGTAGGGTTAATTTCATGAAATCTCAAAGCAATTTCAGCAAAATTCAACGTACCCAATGTTGCGTATATAAAACCAATTGCAAATAACAACATTGAAGAACCAATAGCCCCAAAAATCATATATTTCAACGCACCTTTATATGATATGCCTTTGTCCCTCGAAGCTACAAGTATTGCAGTACCTATTGATAAAATTTCAATAAATACAAACATATTAAAAAGATCCCCTGTCATTATGATAGCACCTGCAGATCCCGCCACAAGCAACATTACCAAACTCAATTTGTCATCATAAGACTTATCCTTAATACCGATTGAATAAAAGGAAATGACAAGCCCTACAAAATAGACAATACATGCAAAAGAAAGAGATAGGGCTGATATGTACAGATTAATACCGAACGGCGGTTTCCAATTGCCAATTACAGCTATTTGGGGCCCATTGTTTAGTATAAAATTGAGCAATAGGACTGAATAAATAAAATTAAACCCAAGTGTTAAAAATGTAATCCATTTTGTCAATTTTTTACTAAGCATACCAAATAACGGCTGCAGGAAGGCTAAGGCCAATGGAAGGGCTATTAGCAATAATGCATAGTTTACATTCATTTTTTATCACCCATTTTTGTTATGTCTAATGTTCCGTAATGTTCATACAATTTAATTGCTATTGTTAACGCTAATGCAGTTGTGCCGAGTCCTATCACAATAGCCGTAAGAACAAGTGCCTGAGGCAAAGGATCTACGAAGTTGAGTGTATGTATATTTATGTGAGGATCCCATCTTGTAAGTATGGGAGCTTTCCCGTTTTTTATATAACCTACTATAATTAAAAACAAATTAACTGCAGTTTCCATTATACTTAACGAGACAAGTATTTTAATAACATTTTTTCTTGTAAGGACTCCAAATAAGCCTATAAGAAACAAAATGCAAGCTATTGAGTAAAGGAATAATGAATTAATCATTTTTACCACCCTCTTTTAATTTCGCAATACCCGAAGCCAGTTCAGCACCCACTTTAAGGCCTACTACAATATATATCAAGGCTACCATACCTGCGCTGTAAAGATAACCTACAGTTCCGGTGGGCATGAAATTAGCGAGGAACGATTTTTTTACAAAAAGTCCTGCAAGAGCAATTCCAACAAATGCTAATCCAGCCAAACTCTCTATACTTTTAGATAACATACTGTTGAACTTAAATGATTCAAGGCCTATGATTAACAATAATATTCCGGAAGCTATAATGGCACCACCAGGGAACCCTCCTCCGGGAGTTAAATGTCCGTGAACAAATATATAGACACCGAACAGAATAATCAAAGGCGATAAGAACGTTGTCCCTGTTTTTAAAATTAATGATGGCTCTCTAATTTTTTTATTGTTGATACCCCTCATCAAAAGAGTTAGTCCTATTATAGATATAAATAAGACAGTAACTTCTCCAAGTGTATCAAAACCTCTGTAATTTACAACAATTGAAGTCACCTCATTAGCAGAGCCCTCTTCAAGATTTTTCGATTTGCCAAATTCAATTGTTTTTGAAGGCACTTCATCTCTTTCATTAAAATAACTCTTGCCGTGCGATTCTAAATATTGGCTGGCCTCATTAACATTTTTCAGAACATAATGCAATGAAACTCTGTCCTCCAAATGTACATTCTCAACAGGCATTGTTTTTCCTTCATGTGCAGGCTGATTTAATGCCTGGAAAAAGAAAATTCCAAAAATTACAACCAAGGTAAGAGCGATAAATGAACCTGTAACAAAGTTTGTATTTTTCATTTCTCCTCCTGCCTTTCTGTATGCCTAAGAGCAAATAAATAGATAGCTATTGACAGCCCCGAGCCTATTGCTGCTTCTGTAATAGCAACATCAGGAGCTGCAAGTAATAGAAAAATGATACTTGCAAAAAGGCCGATTAGGCCTAAGCTGATAATTGCAGTAATTAGCTTTCTGGCATAAATAGCCATAAAAGCGGCAAATATCATTGTTATCCCAAGAACTGAAATTATTATTACATACATTAGTTTCACCTGTGTTTGAATAGATTAATTCTTTATTCTTTTCCCTCATCTTCAGCAAGTCTATCTACAGTCGTTTTTTCAGTCAGAGGAATCCCTATAAAATGAGAGGCCCTTGCAAGTGCATGAGAGGATATGGGATTTGTAAATACAATAAACAGTATAAGGACAATTGTTTTATCAATATTAATGAACTCAGACTGGCTTATTGCAAGACCTGAAAGGAATAGAATTGATCCCAATGTTGTGGCTTTTGTTCCCGTCTGCATCCTGTTGTAAAGGTCAGGCATTCGTACAAGGCCGAGAGATCCAAGGAAAAGGAACAGAGATCCGATTAATGTTATGATTGCCCCTGTGACAGCCATTTACAGCCCCCTTTCCAGATATCTTGCTATTGCAACAACACCGATAAAACTTAAAAGAGCATACACCATTGCAACATCGTAATAAATTATACGGCGTGTTAGTACTGCAATAAAAACAATTAATGATATTGAAACTATTGTCATAGTGTCAAGGGCAACTGTTCTGTCTGCGGCCGTAGGGCCTTTAATTAGCCGCACGAGGGATAGAATAATGGCTGCAAGTGCAATGCAGGCCGAAATATTCAGAAGCAAATTAGCCAAAAATCACCTCCAGATATTTTTCAAATTTTTGTACGATTTGATGAGAAGCCTCTTCAATATCAGGAGAAGTCACATCAATCCAATGGATATAAAAATTCTCGCCATTTGTTTCTACTGTAAGTGTACCGGGAGTAAGAGTAATCGAGTTTGCGAGAATGAGTTTTCCTATGCGTGATTTAAGTTTTGTTTTCACCTTGACAATTCCTGGATTAATTGGTAACGAAGGTGCAATAACACGCCTTGCCACATCAAGATTTGCCCTTATTAACGCCTCAGCAAATACAAAAGGATAGATTAAAGCATATAGAATCGCTTTCGGATTAATTTGGATTTCTCCCCAAATATCCGTACTACTCCAAAACAGAGAGGAAACAAGACATGCAATGATAGCCCCTGTAATTATTTCCTGCGGATCGTTGATTCCTGTCAAGAGAACCCACAATCCAAAGAAAAAAACAAAACTTAAAAAGCATCGTTTTAATTGCTGCATTTGTTCTCCAAAAAGTAATTAAACATGTGTATTTATTTTTTTTGAGTTTCTATTAAAAGTCCTGACAAAATTTCAAGACTCATTTTTAAACTCTTTCTTGCATCCGGTTTTAAAGAATCCAGAATACGGGATTCGCATTCTTTAATTTCATCATCTATTTTCTTTTTTAATTTACAGCCGTATTTACTGAGAACAATTTCCATACTGCGCCTGTTGTTAGGGAGTACGGTTGTGTCAACTAACCCTTTTGTTAAAAGCTGATTTACAACGCGGCTGCCCCGGGCAGTGGAAAATTGCATTCGTTCGGAGAACTCAGATCCCGTCAGCTTTTCTTCGGGATTCAGCAGATGCATAGCCATAAACTCAACATATGAAAGATCAAATTCTTTCCGGATTCGATCCTCCGTGAAAATGCATACACGCTTCACATCCTGGACAAGATCAAATAAACTTTTACCCATATCAGCCTTTTTAAACAAATAGTGTCAACTGTTAACACTGTTAAACATTAATGCCGTTAATATAATGCTTTGTATGCTTTCTGTCAAGTTTTTTCTGCATTTTATTTATTTTTTTTGCAACTTGATAATTTTTTTAAGTGCTGTTAAATAACTATCCGCAATTTATTTAATTTAGTACAAAAATATTTATTCTTCTCCTTTTAAGAAAAATGTCCAGCCATGCTTTTCATAATAATTGTCGGCATTAATCAATAAAAATTCAGGCAGAAACAAATTTTTATGATATAATGACATGCAGTATTATAATTGGAATGCAAAGCTGAATCTGACATTAACATTCAGAAAGGGCAGAAACTGTATTAAAAAAATTAAATTTTTATAATTTCTGGCACGTTTATTGTAATTACTAAAAATAGATAATATTTATGTATAAGACTACAGAAAATTCGGAGTAAAAATATTCCGAACCGGAAAAATTTGCTTAATTCTGAATGTCTAATATTTAAATTTAAACAGGGGGCTGATAATATGCCATCAAAAATAAACAGATTAAGGGCACGAACCCAAAACCTTATTTTAGGATCAGTAACAGGAACTGTTGTAGGTGTAAATCTGAAATTTTTCTTTCAGAGGCTTGGTGCTACTGATTTGATATGGATTTTTTTCTTCATCTTAGGGCCTGCAATCGGATATTTCAGCGGCAAAGAACGGGAACGCATTGAATCTCTTAAAAACGAAAAAAGCACTCTCAAAGAAAATCTGGAAAAAATTCAGGAAACCCTTAAAAAATCAACACAAAAGTACAAGCTTCTCGTTGAACAGGCAAATGAAGCTATTTTTCTTACTTCTGCTCAGGGGAAGATACTCCTCTTTAATCAGGCTCTTGCCCTCTTAACCGGATATTCAAAAGAACAGCTCAAAAAAATGAATATATCTCATCTTAAAAGCAGGGAAGAGACGGATGTTTCAAATCAAAAAATGTGGCTTGATAATGGGTATTCGAGGTCAGAGGAGAAATGGCGGAAAAAAGACAAAACATACGTACTGATGGATATAAGCAGTAAATGGATAAAAGTTGCAAACCATCAGCTGATTCTCCATGTAGCAAGAAATATTCAAAACCGCTCTGAAGCACAGAAAAAAATTTACATACAAGAAATGGGAGATATGGCCAGACTGCATGTAACAGAAGAGGCAAAAAGGCAGAAAGCTATATTGAACAAGATATTAAATCCAATTAATAAGACTGTCCTGAAACTAAATGATTTCAAGGAAAAATACAGTTCCGATGCTCCTGTATTCGAACAAATAGGCTCTATGTGGGAAAATGCAGGAAATACTTTCAGCGGAATGGCAGGAAAGATAAAAAGAGATCTTTTTAAGGGTAGCGGTAAGTGGGAAATAAACAATATAATTATGGAAGAGCTGCACTATCTGAATTTCATTTTCGGTGATAAAGATATTGTTGTTAAAACATCTTTGGCACAGGGGCTGCCTATGGTGCAGTGTGTCGGAAGAGACCTTTCTGTAGTATTGGGATCAATCCTGAAAGCTGCAATAAAATCGTGTGCTGATTCGGATGGCAGTGCAGTAAATGTATCAACAAGATTGTTTGACGAGTCCATTACTGTAGAGGTAATGCTGTCAGGAACAGATGATTTTTATCAAAATTTAAATGAAATTTTTGACCCTCTTGAAATGGTAGGTCCTTCCGGTTCCGCAGAAGGCGGGGGCATGATAATCTGCCGCCATATCGGAGATGAGTTTGGTTTTCAGATAGATGCAGGCAAAAAAAATGATAAATCCTTTGCAGTAAGGATTCGCATGCCTGCTGCAAGGAAACTGCAGACCCTTTCTAATACACATGAACCTGCAATCGGAAACACGCGGCCTGCAGATGAAGACAGCTCTCTTATTATTTAATTTTATGCCCTGTTTTTACTCTTCAGAAAGGCCCAAACCTGCTATTGCGGTTCCGGTTTACCGGAAGAAGCAGTCTCCCTAATTCTTGCTCACTTCCGGGTTCCCGATAAAAAACTCAGAAATAACATAATTAATATCTATGCCGTTTTTTCAGATTCTTTATTTACCGGCCTGCTGAATTTATTTGTTCACTAAAAGTATGTGAGATTCTTGTTGATTATTTCAATCTCGACTGTTATTTTATCTTTTACTATGACCTTTAATGAAAATTTACAAAAATGTATACATGAACGAAATTCACTGGTCTGTGTAGGGCTTGATGTTGTTCCTGACAGGTTCCCTTCAAAAATCAGGAATGAAAAAGACCCTGTTTTTGCATTTAACAGAGCCATAATTGATGCAACATCCGATTTTGTTGCTGCTTACAAACCAAACCTTGCGTTTTATGAAGCTCTCGGTACTTACGGCCTTGAAGCCCTCCAGAAAACTGTGGAATACATTCCGGACGGAATATTAAAAATTGGAGATGCAAAGAGAGGAGACATAGGCTCAACTGCAGAAAAATATGCGCAGGCTCTCTTCTCCGTGGGATTTGATGCTGTAACAGTAAATCCTTATCTCGGGCTTGATTCAGTATCTCCTTTTATAAAGGATGCTGAAAAGGGAGTGTTTATTCTATGCCTTACATCAAATCCCAGTTCAAAAGATTTTCAGTACATTACGTACAGAGAACAGGAACTCTACAA
>JAGGVB010000127.1 GCA_021158245.1 bacterium
AAATGATCTGCTTCAAGAACTACTGCTGAGCGATATGAGTAAATCTTTCCTTTTTTACCCTTAATTGTTCCGTCAAGGAAATTACCGGAATAAAACTGCATACCCGGTTCTGTTGTAAGTACTTCCATAAACCGGCCACTTTTTTGTTCTAAAAGCGTAACAGCCAATTTCAACGATCCGTCCCAATCATTTAAGACCCAATTACAATCATACCCTGGTCCCAATTCCAATTGTTTGTCATCTGCATTAATCCTTTCACCAATGCAAGTAGGTTTTCTGAAATCAAAAGGTGTATTAGTTACAGATTTCAATTCACCCGTAGGAATCAGCCCCTTTACAACAGTTGTGGTTTTATCAGCGTTAATCCAGAGGACATGATCCAGAATATCACCCTCACCCGCACCTGCAAGGTTAAAATAAGAATGATTAGTCAAATTAAGAACAGTCGGTTTATCAGTAGTCGCCTTATAATCTATTTCTAATGCGTTACCATTAGTAAGGGTATAAGTAACTGTTACATTTAAATTACCAGGATAACCTTCTTCACCGTCTTTACTTAAATAGCTCAGTTTAAGTGCAGGTTCTTTACCATTAATAGGTTCTGCATCCCAGACGACTTTATCGAATCCTTTTATTCCGCCATGCAGATGGTTTTCGCCGTCATTGGTTGCCAAGATATATTCTACGCCATCTAATGTGAACTTGCCTTTGTCTATCCTGTTTCCGTACCGGCCGACAATTGCTCCGAAATATGGATTATTATCAATATATTGTTTTAAAGAATCATAGCCGAGAACAACGTCACCGTAATCTCCTTTACGGTCTTTCACTTTTAATGATACAACAATAGCTCCATAGTTAGTAATTTTTGCCTCCATTCCAGTTTCATTAACTAAAGTAAACAAATCAACAGGAACATCATCCTCAGTCTGTCCGAAAGGTTGTTTTGTAATTTTCATCTTTGTTACTCCTCTATTTTGACATTCCACAAAAAGTAAAAAAACCGCAACACCGACTACTATTTTAAAAATTTTCATATGGTTTCTTCCTCAAAATCCCTGTTTCAATCTTCATCAATTAATTATATGTCTATAATTTTATTTACAACTCTAACTTCACGGTTTTCTCTATAAGCACAAAAGCATATTCCACTTGGGACAGTTATTCCACCATTAGTTTTTATATGCCGAAGGGTTAAAGTTTCTCCTTAATTTTTCTTACCTTCTATTAAATTTCTTACTTTCTTTACCACAATATCATAAATTTCAATCTCTATATAAATAGTTGTTTGTATTTCAAATCTGCAATATGTGCTAAAATTCAAAAAATTATAAGCCATTTGATTACATACTTATTAGCTTTATCATTAACGGTTGTATCTATATAAACTTCCATTCAGGGCAGTCAAGAACACGAGAAGGTTCTTTTTGCAAAGTATGGAAAATAAAGAACACTAATAAAAATAATTAGTAACAGAAAAAATCTCCGATTAAAAATATCCGTTTTCTTATTGTTTGCTTATATGCTCCTTCCCATGATCAAATCTTATTGTATGTTGCATTTAACAAAACTCAAATAAAAAACAATATTATCACTTAGTTAAAGCCGGCCAATCTTAGTACAAAGTTACAATTGCCCGGCTTTTGGTTCTGTTTTTCTAAAACTTGAATGATTTCCAATGAAAACTAATTTTCTGTTTTTTCAAGACCTTTCAATTTTCAGAACAAATGCGTTTTCACATGGTTTTTCTTTAGGCATATCAACTTTCAAACCCTTACCTTTAATAATTTTCCAATTTAACTCTTTCCCATCTCCGAGCATTGTAATTTTTTGGATCTCATTTGGATAAATATAATAACCGGGAAATTCTTCATCGCCATCCAGAGGCACTAAGCTTTTAATCAAAACTGATTCCCCTGGCCAGTCCAGTATAATTGCGTACAACACATTACCTTTTACAGTAAAGCGTATGTCTTCTTTTGTGTACTTTATATCAGATTCATTAAACATGGCGTCACCTTCATCACCGATTTTTACACCTGTAGGGCCTTCGCCATATTTTGTCCAAGAAGTTGTTCCGTAAATGGCTTCACCATTTACTTTAAGCCATTTTCCCATTCCTAAAAGACCCCTTTTAGCGCCTTCAGGAATAGTGCCGTCCCATTTTGGCCCGATATTTAATAATAGATAACCATTCTTGCTGACTCTGTCAACAAGATTATCAACCAATCGATTTACTGATTTGTAATTAAGATTCGGGATATATCCCCATGCACCCTGATCATCAATTGAAGTGTCTGTAATCCAATCATAGTGCGTTAATTCAGGTTCCTGGCCGAGTTCAAGATCATAAATCCCTGCACCTGGAGGTAGATCATCGTGCTTGTAAGAAATAATTACATCCTTTCCTCGGTCAATAGCCTTGTTGTAGTAATAAGCAACGAAATTCTTTACATAATCTTCCTGTATCATATCAAGAGCAAAATCGAACCATACATAGTCAGGATCGTATTTATCAACTACTTCAACAAGTTTTCCATACCATTCATCAAGAAATTCCTTATTTCGAATTGCACCTTTTTTATGAATCGGACCGTATAATCCAGAATAGGCAGGATTACTACAATCTTTTGTTTTGTCCCATGTCGGGAAGAAAAACCAATTTGCCGCATGATGAAAGGCTGTGACAAACTTCAGGCCCTTTCCTTTTATAGCTTTCTCCAGTTCACCAACAACATCTCGTTTAGGACCCATCTTTGCAGCATTCCAATCAGACCATTTAGTATCCCACATTGCAAATCCATCATGATGTTCTGCTACCGGCCCTGCAAACTTTGCACCGGATTTGGCAAAAAGATCTGCCCATTCTTCAGCATTAAACTTCTCAGCAGTAAATTTGGGAATCAAATCTTTGTAGCCGAATTCAGTAGTAACTTTTCCATATTTCTTATAAAAATCCTGAGCTGCTTTGGATTTTGGTCTTTGATAAGCAGCATATGAATTCCAGGTAGCATTCCCACGGGTTGCAGAATAGCAGTAAATTCCCCAATGCGTATAAATACCAAATTTTCCATCCTTAAGCCATTGAGGTGTCTCATGATGTTTCAAGCTCACCCAATCAGGTGTATATTTCTTCGCGCTTTTTGAACAACCAGTAGTGATTAAAAGCGCAAAAAATACAACCCCTAAGATTTTAATACGTTTCATTATTTTCTCCTCTATATTAAGTGTAAAAGTTATAATGTTTTCAAAGTAATATCAGTAACCTTCACAGATTTCTTTTTTATCCAGACAATAAGATCAGCTTTCCCATTTATATTATACTCTATACCGTATCTAAATTTATTACCTCTAACAATTTTTTTTCCATCAAGCAATAAACCAACTTCATTACTATCCCATCCTTTAATCACAAAGCACGGATTTAATACTGGAGAATCCTTTGACCCATTTAAAACAAATGACAGATTCCCTGCCGACGATTCATTCTTGATCACATAAGCTCTCTGTGTATAATCATAACCCTCGTTTATGTAGCCTTTAGAAGTCACAGTTAATTCAGGTGGTTTATTCCACGACCTTGCCAGAAAAACCAATGTTTTAGGATCCCTGTCAGTCATTCCATACAAAGCAGCTTTACCATTAGGATCACCCCAGCTTAGTGATGAATGTGAAGCACGATCTGGTGCTGAGGCACTTCTACCGTCAGAAGAAATCTGAGCTACCGGCCAATGATTCCACCATGGAAAATGGGAGTACTCTGGACGAACTTCAAGATTAAATACTTCAAAACTGCCGCCTTCTCTATAAATCAGGAAGGGTTTAAATTTAGATTTCAAGTTGATTACCTGAATCACTGCATCTTTCAGGCCAAACTTTGGATATCCATGCTCCCATGAGTAAGTTTCTTCTTTACCTTCCATATTTATAAGAGTACAGGCATTCAAATTTACATTATCTTCAGGTCGTGTACCTGGTTCATTGAGTAATATGGTTTCCTGCCAGCCTCCTCTGCCAGGAAGGACCTTCCTGACCCCTACCCCATCAGGGTAAATATAATAAAGTTCATTACCCCACTCACCAAATCCCGTATTGTTCGGAAGGTCCTTTTGGCGTAGTCTAACATCCATCTGCAGATACCGCCAATTTACTACAACCCTGGCATCATTGCTTTCGATAATAGAAACTCTGGAACTTCGGCACTGAGTATCAGACATGTGCTCAATACATCCTGTAGGCACGTCCTCTCTTGACCCTTGAGACAGGAACCAATTGTTGCCTGTCTCTCTGCTTTGATCAGCCATCCATTTTCCATTCTCTGAAACCCAGCATGGCGAATAACGTGTACCCCGCCAAAACATTACTTTTATAGGAAAATTATCAAATTGGACAACCACATCCATTTGATCACCCGGCGGCCAGATAGCATCCCATTCAGGATAATATGCAAGCCTTGTATAGTTAGCTCCAAATCTTTTAGAACTTTTTACTATAGGAAATCTGCGTGGTTCAAATATTGGTTCATTTTCAGGTTTTACAGAATTAAAATTCTTTTTTATTTCTTCTGCTGTTAAGGCCCTGCCATAAAATTTCACTTCATCTATAATCCCATCTAAAGAATATCTGGAGGGATATGTAGCCCAGTCACGAATAGGATCTGTCGGGGCTAAATTCTCTCTGTTCATACCTATTCGAAATCCTTTATCCAGATTGCTGTAGACAATGCCATAATCAAAATCGAAATTATTATATGTTCCGGCCAATTTACCATTAATATAAATTGCAAGCCCCTTTTCCGGGCTATAAGTACCTGCTACATGATACCATTTTTTTAATTCCATGCCTAATTTAGTATCAACATTCAGTTTAGAATTACATTCATGCCACACTGAAGTTGCATCAGACATATGGAAACCCAGTCTTCCTCTGGAATCTATACCAAAATAAAAACCTGTAATCTTATATTTACCAATAGTTAAAATTGGAGCCCAATTCCAGGGATATGCACCTAATGCAACCCACGCTTCAATAGTTATTTCCCTTGGAATGTCCAATTCAGATTCATCTTCTTCAACTTGCTTCTTTTGAAACTCAGGTACTCCTTCAACATAAGACGAAAATCCGTCAAACTTTATGGCAGATCCAGACACACCGGGAACGTACTTTGCCAGTCCTGTAACTTTAAAAGTAGTTCCCGTTATTGACTCAATAGTAACCAGTCCTTTAGTTTGTTTTTCATTGCTCAGTGGTTTAGAAATCATCCCTTCATCAAATTTCCAATAAAGAATAGGATCATTTGATACTCCCGGAAAAGCACTAACAGTAATGGTCACTATCATAATTAAAGAAATAAAGTGAAATATTTTCATAATGTGCCCTTGTACGATTCCAACTACACAGCAACAATTGCCGGCAATTAGTATTCTATTAACTTTAAATATTAGCAAAAAAACAGATTTCTTTTCTCACAGCAAGTCAAAAAACAAAATAAATATTATCATACTATAGTCGGGGGTTGAGGGAACCCGGAAGGGCTCCCTCAACCAACTTGAAGCATATCAGAGAGATATTCAAATCAAGTTTTAGTCCAGTTTTTAAAACGATATCCCAACACCAATTCGATTTACTGTAGTAAACAAATCCATGGGTGTATAAGCATAATCAACCCGTAAACCTACTCCTGCAAGACTCTTATGAAAACCAGCACCAAGGGTAAATCCCTCTTCATCATAATTGTACTTGTATCCTGCCCGCAGAGAAATCATATCCATAAAAGTATACTCAGCTCCTATATTTAATCTTTCTGAATAATCTCTGGGATGGATAGCATCTACAGCAAAAATCAAACGATGATTTTCAGTATCCATAAAATCCATCAGATTCATGGCAATACCGATTGAAAATGTCAGTGGTAATTGGAAACCTTCCTTTTGATATTTAAATTCATTAGAAAAATTTCTTATATTCATACCGAACCGGAAACTCTTGAATCCAGGATAAAAAACCGTACCAAAATCATAGGCTAAACCAGACACTTCATTTTTAACATCAACACCATCGTTTAAAGTACTGGTTCCCAGATTCTGGTTTACCCATTTTACCTGTCCTCCAACAGAAAATTTGTTAGTCAGATTTCTTGCAAATGAAAGTCCGACAACATAAGCGCCTACACTTACATTACCAGTATTAATATATCCTGCTGAGTTGTTTGCTACCATTGTCCCCTCAATATCGCCGTAGTCAGCAATCATTGCACTAATACCAACTGTTCCGATATTACCAAGGCTCTTGGCAATAGCAAATGCATCATAAGATATATCTGCAATCCATCTTGTTTGGCTCGCCATAAGATCCATACTGCAATTCATGCGTGCCATACCAGCTGGATTGTAAAACATTGCATCCGCACCAAATCCGGCAACCAAATATGCTCCACCCATGGCAGCTGCCCGGGGAGACACATCAATTTTCAGAAACTGAAACCCTGTCTGGGCCAGCTTCTTCATCCCCGAATGGGCGGGCATAGTTAAAACTATTGTCATAAAAACAACAGTCAGAACAATCGTCCATTTCTTCATTGTTGATTACCTCCGTTTTATACTTTTATCGTCATCTAACGAATGCGGTTGTTAACGTATAATCACAAATTTCTTGATCGCACTCTGCCCATCGGGGGTTTTAAAGTGT
This sequence comes from bacterium, assembly GCA_021158245.1. Lineage (NCBI taxonomy): Bacteria > bacterium. Next base: position 6,688 of record JAGGVB010000127.1, read on the forward strand.
GCTATATACACACCACTCACTACGAGCTGATCTGAATCTGTAGTCATATGCTCTTCGGGAATGTTACCCCATGACTCGTCTCCTGATCCAAAATGCTCGATAGTTTTAATTAGATCTCCGCTCTCAGTGAAGATACGAATCGTACATTCATTGGGGAGGTTAAAAAACATGATTTTGTTTGTCTCTCCAGGGAACTGTAAATCAGTTGCCGAAATATTGAATGGATTAGGTACAATCTTAATGCTATCCAAGCCAGCAGCAGCTTCCCTTGTCAGATAAGCACCCTTTCGTGTCATGTTAGCAAACATACTGCTTTCAAGGCTTCTCTGTACACCATCGAAATCAGCTCCATTATGAGTTCCATCATCAAAAGCAGTTACATAATAGAAATTTGCTACACCGCGCTGAACAGTCTTATCCTCAAACTCATGTGTCAAAGGAGTAGATGTACCAGGACCGCACTCAAAAATCATATTCCAACCACCAATTAGTGTATATTGATCTTCCGGGACAGTAGGGAACCAGCTGCCAGTTGAACGATATACGCGATAACCTGCAAAATCAGATGCTGTTTCTGATTCCTCACCCCACTCCACAAGAATTTTATCTGAAAGAGAAGTAATAGACAAGGATGGCGCTGGCGGAGCCTGAGGTACATTCAAACCATGATTGTACGCCCAATTCGCAGCCTTTGCTGTTGCAAATATACTGTCTTTACCTGTCGCAACCCAACAATCCTTGGCCCAGTTAATTTTTTCACTTGCATGACTATCATCAGCATACAGCTCAGGATATTGTTTAAGCGGAGGTGGCAGATTGTCAATACCTGCATTAAAATCAAATCCTTCTGGCGGATCTAACTCACCATCTAACCAGCCTTGTCCTATATCCCATGCTGGTACAGCATCAATCGAACCTTCAACTTCGGCCCAAACGATCTTCACTTTATCACCAGGCCCTAAAGTATAAGGCCCTACGCCCCAAAAACCTGTTGCTGTATATCCGAACCAGGGTGCGTCAAACGGGTATTCCATTCCGCGCTCATCCATAGGAACACTGTGATGGCCGGGCTTACCTCCCACTACTTCAGGGTCTCCGCTAAGTGCCTTCCAACCCTGGGTCATAAGTGTCCACATATCGCTTATTTGCCCTTCCGTTTGATTCCAGGAATGCCTCGTTACAGGAGGCCAATCACAATCCTGAAAACCGGTCATAGACGGTTGATCATTAGCATTGTTTACTAAATCATTTACAGCCGCACTGGCAAATATGATGGTCTCACCGGAATACATCGGTGAACGAATATATCCTGTTTCTTCTTGAATGTCACCAAAATCATCCCACTCTGACCCCTCCGACCTGGTCGGATACCTATAGATAACCCACATATCTTGACCCGCTTCGGCACCGTAAGAAGTAACCCAACCTCTTGGATCTTCGTTAACCCTGATTTGACGGAGCAGATGCAGATCAGTGATGGTTTGATTTGGAAGCTCAATTTCATCATCAATATCTGTATTGCCTGTGTTCTCCAGAACCCACTCAACAATGTTATAGTTATCATGATTAGGATTTGAGAATCCCCATACCTTTTGATGGATTGTTACACCCATATCTGTGTTAATTGTTGATGTAATAAATTCATCTGCTGTACCCTCAATGGCATCCGGATCTACATGATCAGAAGCATTCAAAGGATAAGGCTCATTCATCACAAGTCCATCTACTTTAATAGTAGGTGGCTGGTAACGCATATAACGATGTATTGTCCAACCATACTCGTCAGGTACAGGCATCATTACATGGCGGTCATCTGTCTCCCATTGACCATGTCCTGAAGTTTTTACAGCGTGAAGTACACCATTCTGATCTGTCCAGTTTTTACACCCCAAAAAAACTGCCTTACTCGAATGTGTACCCATTTCACCAAATCCATCGTAATACGTTGAATTCATGCCCCATCCCCAACTTCCTTCACCCTCATCGCCACTGTCCACGACCTTGGTCAACTTGTACCCGATGTTAATCCACTTAGCTACACCTTGAGCATATATGAGCTGCACAGAAAATACTGTTAAAAGCAGACTCAAACAAGTGATATATATTATTCGTTTCTTCATCATCGAAACTCCTTCCTTTTCATCGGTTGACTACATACACTCGGATTAAAAATTAACTCTCAATCCTAATGTCCAGCTTCTGGGTACGCTCCATGCCATATAATCCAAATTAGGCATGTTAATATAAGGTTTATCCTTACTCCACGTATCACCAACCTTATCAGTACCTTCTGTGAATCTACCATCCTGCAAGTATTTATCTCCACCATACATCGGTAGATGCAGAGAATTCAGATAATCACGTAAATCTTCACTCCCTTCCCAGAATCCTTGGCCTGTCAGGAATTTCATGTCAAAGACGTTCGCTATGTCCATGAATGCAGTAAATGCTACACCTTTTAGACTGAAATTTTTCATAACACGCAAATCAAACATCCATTGATCTTTCCACTTTAGGTTATTTTGCAATTTATATGGAGGTAACGGCTCCCAGGTCAGGTGATCTCCTGAATTATAATAACCCAGCAATGTAAAACTCAAATCACCAAGGACATTTGATTTACCTAATTTTGGCCCCCAATCTGCTGGAGTATGAAAAGTTATATTACCACGTGCAAATGGCTGGGGTATAGGTTTTTCCTGAATTGGGCTGCGCAAACCATATATAGCCTGAAGCCGCGGATCCTGATACTGTACTTCACGCCCCACCATACCATCAGTATTAACCATATAAGTATAATTAAGCCAACCAGTAACCCATTTACCCCAGATCTTTCGTATTTCTAGTTCAAATCCACGAACATCTGCATAATTGTCATTCATAGCAATGGAGTAGTTTACACTCTCATCGTAATTGATGTAGCGTACATCACCAACCTGGTCAGTTACATCCCTATAATATCCAACCAATCTAAGTAGGAACATATCAGCTATTTCATGCTCATAACCCAGTTCATAAGCAATAGTTCTGGGCATTCTAAGACTCGGGTTTCCTAATCTCTCAATACCCTGGCTTGCAATTCCATAGTTAATCTGATACATATCACCGGAACGTGGCATTGAGTAGAAATGACCGTAGCTGAAGTATAATTTAGACACATCAGAAATTGGATGGGAAATTCCCAACCTCGGTGAAATTGTAAGATGCCCTTTAGCAGGTGCAGTCGGACTTTCAGTAGTTAGCTGGTCTTTAAAAATTCGCGAAAAATATGGAGAATAAGGATCAACCGTATACCAGTTGGTATTAGGATCATTATAATCAAGTCTAACACCAAGGTTTGCAATCATTCCCTCGAATTCCAGCTTGTCCTGAATATAACCGCCAAATCTTATAGGTGTCCGATCCCAATCAACTAAGTAATCTCCCGTAGGATCAAGACCATGCTCACCTTCATATACATTATAGTTATCAGCTGTTACTTCAAAACCGGCTTTTACCTGATTGAATTTGTCAACCTGGCTCGTTAAATCGAATTTAACATTATAGGTTGTTACCTTTGTTTTATTTCGTCCGCCACCGCCAACACCGCCAATCACCATACGGTCAGCCAGAGCATACTGGTATCCTGAAACAGGTATCCAGCCATAGGGCTGTTCATCCACCCACACTGGCCCAATCTTACGAATACGCGTGGTATCACGCATTGTCTGGGCACCCCACATATCATTCCGCACAGTAACACGTGATAAACGCAACTGATAAAATGTTCTGGGGCTTAATACATGGTCAAACATCAATCCCACCATTGACTGATAGACATCCATTGGTGATTGGCCATAGGGGAAGTAAATACCTCTGCCCCCTTCAATATTACTTGCCTGAAAACCAGCATTATTTTCAAGACCGTACATCCACTCAATTCCAAGTTTCATATTTGATGAAAGGGTGGAATTTACTTTAAACATAGCATTTTGAGTAAGTATATTATCCCGAACTGCTGGTAATGCATACTGTTCTACATTTCGGCGGTAAGATGCGAAAAATGATGCTTGCCCTAAATACTTACCAATTAAAGGCAAAGGGCCACCAAAATTAAAATCTAAATTTAGATCCGGTTTATCACCATATTTTCCAGGATGCGGATGCCCCAATGCTTCACTGCCTTCGGCCGCATGCTGCCAGATGAACAGATCACGGCACTGTTCAGGTGTCAAATCATTGGTTGGATCATCGTCCTCAGCAAGGCGAGCAGAAAATGCATTCCATCCCTCAAATTCAGGATACTGTTGTTGAGCATACCAGTTCCACGGACCATTTTTCGTACCAACATAACAGACATCCGGATCTAAGTAAGGACGCATGTAAAAATTATTCTGGGAAAATATCGAATTGCCGCGGTGTTTCTGATAAGGGACAGTATAACGTAAATCCATACCACCCTGATATTTTTCTTTCCCGGATTTAGTAATAATATTGAACATACCAGATCGAATGTTTCCATACTCAGCATTAAATCCGCCCTTAATAATTTCTACTTCCTCAATTGAACTGAGGTTTACTATATCCATAGGTTTATTGTGGACATTATCAACCATCGGCAAACCATCAACAACTAAACCAACCTGGTCTACTCCGCCACCACGAATAATAATACCCTCTTCATCCTCTTGAACACCGGACTGAAGCGCAATGTAATTATTTATATCTACAACCATAGGTACGGCATCAACTTCATCAGCTTTAGCTCTGTGCCCGCTGGATGAGACATCCTGTTGTATCACTTCTCTCTCTGCAACGACAGTTACAGCCTGGCCTTCAACCGCTGCGGTATTTAATTTAAAATCAACTTTGATGGTTCTGTCAATATATACACGAACCTCGGTTTTGTTGATTGCCTGATACCCCATCATCCGTGCTGTTACGGTATATATTCCCGGCCGGACATTGATGATGAAGTAGTCCCCCACTGCATCTGTTGCAGCTCCAAGTGAGGTACCCTCAATAATAACATTGGCCCCCACCAATGGTTTACCCGTTTTAGCATCAACAACTTTGCCTGATATCTTACCCCTTGTTTGAGCCATGGCCATCGAGCTCATGAAGAACAGGCAAAGAAGAATACCTATCCGTCTTTTCATTTCAAACCTCCGTTTTAAGATCAACACTTGTGAAGGATGATTTTAAAAACATAATAAATCCTTTTTTATTCGACCTTTTCAAAAATATATCCTTCGCCAGCTCCATCAAGGTTCTCAGGATCTTCAGCAAAAAACCACCTCATCTCGGCTTCCGTAATTGTAACATACCATGGGCCATCCCACCAATCGTCTCCAAGAGTATGGGTAACCTTGACAACGAAATCATACGTTCCTGAAAATTCATCATCAAAACATTTAAATTCACAAGTACCATTCTCATTGTATTTGACAAATCCTTCATGTTCATAGTCTTCTGTTGTTTCTCCATTATCATCCTGAGCCCACCAGAGCAATAAAGTCCATTCACCATACCACATATTTGTCGGGCCGTCTTCCATACTAAAGAGATATCCTTCACCAGCACCATTGGGATTCTCAGGATCTTCAGCAAAAAACCATGTTAAAGTACCTTCATCCCAGTCGATATTTGCAATCCACGGGCCATCCCACCAGTCATCACCTAAGGAGTGAGTCACGCTCATATCAATTTTATAGGTTGCCTGTAAATCTCCATCTTCACCTGAAAAAAGACAAGTGCCGTCTGTATTGTATGTGACAACAAATTCTTCTGCTTCCTCTTGTTCTGTGATTTCACCATTTTCATCTTGAGCCCACCAAGTGGTCATTGACCAATCACCAAACCAATTAATAACATTTGGGACACTTGGCCCTAGCGGACCCAGGATAGAATCATCCGCAGAAATGTGATCCTGCCAGACATCCCGCTCACACCCCCCTCCCAAAAATAGTATAGCCAGGAAAATAACCGCTGGGCCATAAACCAATTTTTTGTGTATTCTCATCATACACTCCTTTCATAATTACAAATTACAGCAAAAATAAACACAAAATTCGGAAATACAATTCTCCCTCATGTTCCTCTTCCTTTCTTTCTAAATCAATAACCAATGATGAATATAAATAATTCACCTCCTTCCTTTAGTTGCATATATTGATATGTTCTTAATAATTAAGTCTCAGTTTGCGATACTGCCGTTAGCCTATACATATCTTAAATAGAATTAAAACCACACTTTTATTTAATAAAATAGCAACACTACATTTTTCGACACAAACCAATAAAAACTTATTGATGGTTAACATTATTAATATTTATCCGAAAATTTTGTAAATATTTAAATGTATAATATAAATTTATTTTATACTGATTACTTTCTAACGGTATGAAAGTATGTTTAAATTACATAATCTTGTTCAAATTGTCAAGTACTTTCTTAAGGAAAGAAAAAAAGTCTTTACAAATAATTTCCGAATATTCATGTCTTACATTTTAGTGGGGCCCCTCATGCGAATCTGTGCACCCAATATGGCGTATTCAGCTTACCAATGCAATGCATGAGTAGCGTTGAAAATGTTTTTTTAATGAACTGAAAAACATATATTTAGATCATAGTTTCAATGTTTCCTCGAACCAGATTTTCATTAATATTTTGGCTCTATGGCTAAATCTCACAATATATTTCTATTTGAATGTCTAATTTCTTTTCGTTAAATCCTTGATTTATTTGAAAACTTTTATTACTCCCTCCATATGTATTTAGATGATTTCATAGAAAGAAATAGAAATAAATACATAAAGAACCAGAAAAATAATATTTAGTGTACTTGCATAGATAATGTCAAGTAATGTTCGCAATATAGTCATCGCAACCTCAAATTTATTTTAAACAAGAGTGACACAATATCTTTAAGGATTGTTTGTCAAAATAAATTAAACTTTTTATATTGATAATGTAGTAATCGTAGAGTTTGGCTCAAATAAAATGCTTCAAACAAAAAGGGCAGTATTACACTGCCCTTTGGGAATATTTAATATTGTTGTGTATAATTTATTTTTAGAATGAATCGACCGCTTCTTCGACACTATCATAAGTCTCAAAAAGTGTAATTAATTTGGTAATCATAAAAAGGCTCTTTACTTTTTCTGTTACACCGCAAAGTCGTAATTCACCGGATCCATTCTTGATTGAAGTCAGACATCCCATCATTGTACCGAGGCCGGAGCTATTCATCCATTTAACTTTAGACAGATCAATAACGAATTTCTTCTTGCCCTGCTCAACCAATTTCTTAACTT
>JAGGVB010000128.1 GCA_021158245.1 bacterium
CTTGAAAAAAGGCAGATTAATCAGGTATAACAATATGATTATTGTGAAAAACGACACGCTGAATAACAAGGGCATTTAATCAGTGATCCTTCTGTCGATCCAAGTAAATCCATTCGATAACTGCTCATGCATCCCTTTTCCTTTTTGAAAGAAGTATTACATCTTTCAACTCATCACTGCTGCGTGCATCCATCCATCTTTTCTCAAAGCCGGGTTCCTGTACAATTTGTGCAATGGACATCAAAGCCCGTAAATGAAAATTTCTTCCGTCTATGGTTCCAACCAGAATAAACATTGTTTTTACAGGTTCATCTTTGCCGGGGAAAATTATACCTTTTTTCGATCTCACAAGAACTATATCAAACTGATTCTGACCGGGAATTATCACATGAGGTATGGCAAGACCCGGTTTTATAACTGTACATGACTGTTTCTCCCTTTCAATAAAGAGGGAATACAATATATCCTTATCAACCGACACTCTTGGAGCAAGAATTTCCGATAGTTTTTTAAAAACCTCATCAATTCCAGTCCTTTTGTCAAGGTCAAGAACTTTACAATTTTTAATAATTTTATCAAACCGGTCTTCAATAATCTCATCACGTCCAATTACAATTTGCTTAAGCTCCTCTTCCAGAGTTTTTGTTTTTAATTCTCTGTCAGTAACTCTCTCCACAATATGCATAATTGCAGATATTCTTTTTACTCTGTTTTTTGAATACAACAGATAGCTTATCCATCCGATGATAAAAAATCCGGCAGCGCTTAAAAGAGGCAGCATGCCCATTTCAAACAGCAAAAAAACATAAAAAATAAGGGCTAGAACTGGTGTAACAGGATAAAGAGGAACTTTAAACTGCGGCCTGTAATTCTGAATTTTACTCTCGCGCATTATTATCACAGAAAGATTGACCAGTGAAAACAGAACGATCATAAGAGTTGAAGCTGTCTTAACAAGATTTTCAATTGAGAGAAAAATAATAACCATTACCATAAATCCGCTTGTAATCAGTATTGAAATATACGGCGTATTGAACTTAGGATGCAGCCTGGATAGAAAATCCGGCATAAGTTTGTCCTTACTCATAGCGAGGGGAGATCTGGACGCTGTTAAAATTCCGGAGTTAGCTGTGGTTATAAATGCCATAATTGCGGCTCCTGCAAGAAGCACCGCACCAGCTTTCCCCATTATGTTTCCGGCTCCAAGAGAAAGAGGAATTAACGAACCGTTTAATTCACTTCCGTTTACAATACCGACTGTAACTCCTACTGACAAAGCATATAAGAAAGAAACAATAAAAAATGCGAGCATCATACCAAGCGGTATATTTTTCGAAGGATTCTTTACTTCCTCTGCAATAGAAGCAATTTTTGTCAATCCGCCGAATGAAACAAAAACAAGGCCTGCAGTTGAAACAACAGACCACAATCCCTTTGGCATAAAAGGTAAATAATTATCTGGATGTGTGGATATAAACCCTCTTCCAATATATAGAATCAGAATTGAGATAAGTAAAAAGACCAAAATTACCTGCACCCTGCCTGTTACTTTAACACTTACAATGTTGGTAATAGTAAATAGAATACATGCAGCCACAGCAATAATTTTTATTTCTGAAACTGTGATATCAGGTTTTATAAAAACTGCAAAAGCTCCGATACCCACCAGAGCAAATGCGCTTTTTAAGCTTAATGAAAACCAGTTTGCAAGACCGCCGAATGTGCCGAATACAGGTCCCAGACTTCTTTCAATGTAAAAATAGGTGCCTCCGGATTTAGGCATTGCTGTTGCAAGCTCCGCCTTTGCAAAAAGGCTTGGTAAAATTAAAACACTTGCAAGCAGATATGCAAGAATCATTGCAGGCCCTGATTTTGCATAAGCAAGGCCAGGAAGCACAAAAAGACCGGAGCTTATCATTGCACCTGCTGCAATTGAAAAAACTTCAGGCAGACTGAGCTCTTTTTTTAATCCCATATTTCCCAAAGTTCCTCTTGAGAAATGATTATTAAAATTGTTATAATAAAATATACTATTTTAACTTAAAAAACAAATAGAATAAAGCATCCCGCCTGTTTCTATTTGTCCTTCAGAGCATTGTAAAATGCGTTCCAGAACGGATCAACACGGGGATGCTGAAATGCCCGTTCTTTACCGTTTTCAATAATTGTCATCCCCTTTTCCGGAAGCGTTAATTCTCCTGCGACAGATGCGGGAATCCCCTTATTCTTCAGAGCATTTACAATATCTTCGGATTTGTCAGGCCGGGCTGATAGAATCAATGTCCCCTCGCTTATTGCTGCATAGGGGTCGTCAATGCCAAAAAGACTGCATATTTCAAAAGCTCTGGCGTCCGTTACAATATCATCCTTGTTTATAACTATGCCGAGCCCCGAAGCCTGAGCCAGTTCATACACTCCTCCCCATATACCGCACTCAGTTGCATCGTGCATTGAAGTAACACCGTTTTCACGCACTCCTACTGATACTGCAGTTAATGCATCTTCCACAACCGACATTTTGTAAAAAAGCTCCGATGCTTTTTGCGCAAACGATTCTCCGAATGCAGACTTGATTTTTTCCGGAAACATTGCAGCAAATATCCCTGATGATTCAATTGCGGGCCCCTTTGTAATAATTACATGATCTCCTGGTTTTGCAAATTTCGGAGTCACATACTTATCTTTGTCACCTTCTGCCAGAACAGTGGCTCCGCCTACCATTGGATAATGACAGTTTTCATATCTTGCAGTATGTCCGCAAACAACTGCCATTCCCAGTTTTTCACACTCAGTATGCATTGTATTCCACATAAGTTCAAGCTGTTCTTCATTGATCTCCATAGGCAGATTGAGATCTATTGAAAGAAAAGTGGGAGCAAGCCCGCTTGTAACCACATCCGAAGCAAGGATGTGAATTGCAAACCAGGCAGCTCTTTCAAAGCCGTATTCAGGAACTATAAATACAGGATCAGTTGTTATTGCAACCGCTTTACCGCCAATTTCAACAATTCCCACATCAACTCCGTTTTGCGGGGGAACAATTACTGATTCCCTCTTGGCACCGAGCCTGGGATAAATAAGTTCTTCAAACACTTCCGGGGATATCTTACCTATATCGGGCAGTTTTGTTTTCATTATTCTTTCTCCTGTTCATCTTTTAAGTTTTTTATTTTATTGACATATATCTTTTTTCTCACGGAATTGCCAAGAAAAACCCTGTCTGCATTTTTCAGATCATCAATAAAAATATCTTTTTCAATTACACCGCAGGTTTTTATAAGATGCTGTCTGTAACATCCGTTAAGGATTACGGAATCAAGAGCCGGAGTAAATATCTTTCCGTTTTTCTCTAAGAAAATATTCGTAAAAGCGCCTTCAAGAACTCTGCTGTTTTTATCGCAGAAAATCACTTCAAAAAAACCTTTTTCTCTTGCGGATTTCAGCTCAGTATCCCACGGCCGGAATGTAGTTTTGTGAAAGAGAAACTGTTTCTTTTCCGTTCTTTGAGAGAAAGATACAACAATATCTACATTGGATATATCATCTCTTATTTCCTGATAATCTGTAGTTACATCGCCCCACTTATCCAGCAAAACACGCACTTTGTAGATGTTATCTTTTCTGAATTCTGTAATTGCGGATTCAAGTATATCCCTGACTTTTTTTTCATCATAATAAAACAAAAAATAATCAGCGCTCTTTTTCATTCTTTCAAGATGAAGATCAAGAAGAAAACACTCTCCGTTTTCAAACAGAATTGATTCCAGAATTTCAAATTTCTCCGCAGGCATTAAAAACTTTCCTTTAAGAAGAGCCTCTTTATACTCCTCCTCTGCAATTGAGTCCCATACAATGCCTCCGCCAAGACCCATTTCTCCGGACATATTTTGTTTATCTATCCTTAAAGTTCTTATTGCAATATTAAAAACAGCTTTTCCTTTTAATATGAGCCCAATTGAGCCCGTATAGATTGAACGGAGACTTTTCTCCAGCTCTGAAATAATCTCCATTGACCTGATTTTGGGAGCGCCTGTTATTGATCCGCATGGGAATAGATTTTTAATAATTGTGCTGAGTTTCCTCTCTTTCAACTCACCTTTGACAGTTGATGTAAGCTGATACAAAGTTTCGTATTTTTCCATTTCAAACAGTTTTTCAACTTTTACTTTGTCTGTTTTTGAAATCCTGCCGAGATCATTTCTTAATAGATCCACAATCATAACATTTTCCGCAAAATTTTTCTCATCCTTAGACATACCCTTTTCAATCAGCATGTCTTCATGATGATTTGAGCCCCTTTTTAAAGTGCCTTTCATAGGTTTACATTTGATATTTGAATAATCGGTCTCAAAAAAGAGTTCCGGAGAAAAAGAGAGGATGTACTCGTCCTTAAGGTTAATAAAGGATGTGTATCTTGCTGACTGATGAAAAACCGTGTTTAAAAACAGTGATGACAAATCTCCGTTAAGATCAAAAAGAGCTCTGACTGTATAGTTAATCTGGTAAGTTTCTCCGTTTTCAATATAATCTTTAATTTTGCGGATGTTCCTGACGTACTCATCTTTTGACACATCAAGTCTATAATTATCAATACGGTATATTCTATCCGAAATTTCCGGCGCATCTTTATAATCAAGGCTGCGCGAAGAAACCCGTACTGTGTTCTTTCTGTTGTAGAACATGAATTTTACAGATGGCACGGAATCAATGTGCTTTCTGAATTTTTCCAAATCAACAGGTTGAAAATTGTATCCTGCTTCGTATGGTAAAAGAGCAACGCCTGTCAGATCTTCTCTTTTCGAATATGTATCTGCCTGATCCAGAACAGAGTCAATCTCTTCCCACGACCTCGCCGTAAGAATATAATCCGGATTTTTTAAGAAAACGGATTCTGCTTCCGGATAAATTGCAGGTGTATAAAAAAATGCAGAATATTCGTTATTCTCTACAAAATTTAAAATATCAACTATTTTCATCTTAATCCTATAAGCCAGTTCTCAATCATTTTGTATCCGTATTCCGTAAGTATGGATTCAGGGTGGAACTGCACTCCTGTTAACAGATATTTCTCATGCCTTATTCCCATAATTACATTTTGGGAAGACCTTGCTGTAACAATCAATTCTCTGGGAAGAGTGTTTTCATCTGCCATAAGAGAGTGGTACAACCCAACCTTTATTTTATCGGGAATTCCGGAAAAAATACCCTGTGCGTCATGTGTAATCACAACAGCTTTTCCGTGAACCGGCTCCCCGCACTTTACGATCTTACC
>JAGGVB010000129.1 GCA_021158245.1 bacterium
CCGTCTGCATTTACAAAATCCGTTTCCTTTGTAAGACTGATCTGCTGCCTGTACTGAACATAAACGCCCATTTTGCTGAAAAGTGACTGTGTAACACGGGTAAGAAAAACAAAATGGCTTAATGCCGGGACTTCGCTTACTGAAGTAGCTGTAACATCTGTATAGGGATTAAACCTTCCGCCTCCGTATCCTCTTCCTCCGTGTCCTGTTGACTGGCCTGTTGTAAACAGCTCCCTGCCTGAAAATACTTTGTTCCCCAGATCCGCTTCCATTATCAATGTTGTCTTTGTTGCAAAAGATCTGTTGGTCTGCAGAAAGATATACTGCCTGTAATTAGTCAGATCCGGTATCTGCAGGTAATTTCGATAGCGGAAATTGTATCCTCCGCGGAGGAAAAACAGATTCAAATCCAAACGGAAATTTGAATAAATATAAGCCTGGTTGTAGTCAAAATAATTGTAAGTATCTCCGTTTTTACGCAGGGCCCATTCAGCTCCGAAATAGAACGTATTTGTTTTGTTCTCCCCAAAGGGACGATAATAATTTAATCCTATGCTGTGCAGATAAAAATTCCGCAGGGTATTTTCCCGGTACAAAAAAACATCCCCGTTATAATACAAGTTCACATTTGAATTCTCCGGCCTGTAACTCAATCTCAGATCTATATTTGTCAGCACATCCCTGACAGGATAGGGAGATCGAAACAGATTATCGTCATATTGTGATAAAATCTCCAGATTCGTGCTCAACTGTGCAAACAGAGAACCTGTTAAAATTAAAAAAACTACAATCGGTCTGATTATTCTCATTAAATCATCCTTACTTTTCAGGATTAATAATTTCCATTATATCAACTGGTTTAAGATTATACTTTTCTGCAATATCCCTTAAAGTCATTTCCGGATATGCATCTATACCTTTATTTTTTAAAAGCTGGAGAGACTTCTCAAGATCAAGACTTTCCACTTCACATACTTCCTTTAATGCCTTTCTTCCAAGACCCTGCCCTGAATAAGAGGCAGAAGACCCTGTTTTTTTAACTGTTTTCATTTTTTCAAATAATTCCATTGGTGTCAGATTATATTTCTTTGCCAGGTCCTTCACTTGTAACTCCTTCTTGCTTAACTTTGAAAGATATATAACAAAAACCGTACCATAAAATCTGCCCTTTGTTATTATTTGACTTACAGGCATGTACAAAGTCCCATGTATAAAATTTTTCGACATATCAGTCTAACCCCCGACCGAACGGTCGGGGGTTAGACCCTCAAATTATCTCCTGCCTCTTCCCGAACTGCTGCTCATAATTTCATTGAACTTCTCTTCTATAAGTTTCTGCGGTTTGTATTCCACTCCCTGCCTGCTGAGACTGTTTACAAATGCACGTAAATGATTATATGAACCGCTTATGAGGCTTTCATATACAACTCTTACATCATCACTGGTAACATTATTATCCAGCTCATTCTGAATATCAATAATATCAATCTCTTCAATTAAAGCTCCGATACTTAATGCTTCTGATAACGAACTTTTCCCTTGTTCAGTCAAAGTATTGAAAAGCTCCTGAAGGTCAACATTCTTAAACTCTCCGAAAATATCTGTTTCCATCGGATCATCAATATTGTACAAATCCAAAAGAGTTTTTATGGCATCGGTATGACGCTGTTCGCTATTTGAAATATTGTTGAAAATATTTTGTTCCCATACATCATACAGAGATTTGTACACATCCCTTGCAAGTTTTTCTTCTTCTCTCATGAATATCAGCCCTTCAATCTCATTTTCAGTAGGCTCAGAATCGCCGGATATTTCCTGCTTTAATAACAGACTGCTGCTGTTTGCCGAAAGATTTGGCTCAGTTGAAGAACTGCACCCTGATAAACTCCATACGCTGATTAATAGCAACACCGTTATAACTGCTGTAAAATATTTACTGGATTTCATTTTTCACACCTTTCTTTCTATTAAAAAACCGGCAGAAAAACTTTACTGCCGGTTTTATTTTTTACTGTGCTGTGACTACTTTCTGCCTTTGCCTTTTCCCTTTGGACCTGTTCCGTCGCAAGTACCTGTACCTGTTCCGATTCCCGAACCTGTAGTACCGGAGTTTAATCCTTTACCCTTGCCATTTGCTCTGCCTGTTCCGTCCTGTGGGCGTACATAATCAGGATCCTGTCCGTTGGGAATTCCGTCACCATCCGCATCCTGAAGATTGTCATTTATGCCGTCGCCGTCTGCATCAACAAAACCTCTGCTACCGTTTCCCTTTCTCAATTTTGATCCCGTATAATCCGGATCCATCCCATTGGGAATTCCGTCGCCGTCGTCATCTCTGGCATTGTCATTGTATCCGTCTCCGTTAAGGTCAACAAAACCTTTTCCCTGCTGGCCTGCTGCATTAACTGATGCCTTTGCTGCATTGCTGCCCCTGAGCTGTTTCTTGTTCTTAACCTGAAGAGAATCCTGGGCAAATGTTGTTCCTGCTGCAACCAGAATTGCAATGCTGATTGTAATAAGTAAGTTTTTCATTTTGCTTCTCCTATTTTATTTTTTTTGCTCACCTGCCCCTGATATATCAAAACCCGTGCCACAATTTCCTATAAGCGTATATCTGTCTGTTTTCACTATATTTACAAGCACCCTCAATTATTATCCTTTTATATTTTTTACGTCCGGACAGTCGTACTCAAATACCATCCGGTCGAATGGAGCAGATATGAATGCAGGATTAAAAGGGTTTTAATAATTTAAAAACAGAAGGAATCTGCTATTAGACAAAACAATAGTGCAGCACAATTTCTGCTTTGATAAGAAAATCAATTTTTTTTTACAAAGCTCGAGCGATATGATAAAATTTTTGAGTTTTTTTTACATTTGGAGTATCGGTTGGTATATGAGAAATGCGTGTCCGAACACTTCTCCTGATCATATAGTTACTTAATCCTTTTACATTGTGTATTGACTATTGACATGGTTCAGGGACAACAAGAACAAGACAAAAGAAAAAAGACAATAATCAGAATCGGGAGAGTTTTTGCCTTTCAGTAAGTTTTTTGACATTTTTAGGAAATTTTCAGCAGCCGGCGTTTTTTGGGCACTTTTTTCTAAAAAAAGTGCCTTTCCATAACTTTAATAAAATCATTGAATTAAACGTTATTACAAAACATCTCCAAATTAAATAACAGCTTTGTACCTTCTTCATTTAATATTTCGTCCCTACGGGACTCCGGGTTTTCGTTTATTCCATTTCTAAAAATATTCCGCCCCTGACGGGGCTTTGGGGTGTGTCATTTCGAAGGAGCGTAAGCGACTGAGAAATCTTAAATCTTTGAAAATTAAAAGATTTCTCTTCCGCTTGCGCGGAATCGAAACGACAATGTTTAGAATTCTTTTAACCGGCATCTGTAAATTCATAATTCAGAAATCAATATTCATCTATCTCAAAACAAAGCTTTTAAAGTTATTTCCGCCCCAAGTGCAACTTGGGTCGGAGGTAAAAAAAAACATCCAGGATATCAAATACCGGCCAATTATTTCTGACAAGTAAAATCCTGTTCACTTTTCATTAATGAAAATTCTTACCGGAAGATCTATAATAAAGGCAGTACCTTTTCCTTGTTCACTTTTCAGATCAACGGAACCGCTGTGCTCAAATATTATTCTCTGAACAATACTCAGCCCTATGCCTGTACCCCTTGCTTTGGTAGTAAAATACAAATTAAATACGTTTGCCTTTGTATCCTCATCCATACCCGGGCCGTCGTCTTTTACAAAAATTTCAATGCGCTTTTCTGCAATACGGTCAACAGCGATGGTGATTGTTCCATCTCTGTCAATTGCCTCCACAGCATTCTGAATCAAATTAATAAAAACCTGCTTTATCTGATTAAAATCCCAAAAAACATCTCCCTTCCAGTTAAGGTCAAGATTAAACTTAATTTTTCTTTTACCAAGTTCAATGGAATACTGTTTTTTTAAATCAGAGAACAAATCAGCAATTGAAAATTGAGCCGGCCGCACAGGTTCAGGCCTTGCAAACCTTAAAAAATCCTGAACAGTATCGTTTATTCTTTTAACTTCATTGTAAACAAGCCCTGCAAGCTGATGATACTCTTCTTGTTCTTCCGACGGTTCAAAATCTTTATCCAACTGCTGGATAATGGTACCTATGGCGTTTAAAGGATTTCGTATTTCATGAGCCACTCCTGATGCCAGCTCGCCCATTGCAGTTAAACGTTTTTGACGCTCTATCTGATTTTCTAAGTGCTTCTGCTCTGTAAGATCGCTTATTAGGATAATAGTATTTTTGTTTCCATGGCTGTCTTTAAAACTGCTTTTTGCAAGAAGCAGATATTTATTATTGCCGTGAATGCTGCAGCTGATGTGTGTTACAGCTTCTTCCTGATCAAGGATGAATTGACAATCAGAACCGCCGAACAGATACTCCGGCCCTTTATTATGAACATCCCTTCTTTTCTTATTAAACAGCCTTTCTGCAGCAGTATTAAATATTTTGATGCCTGATAAATCGTCAAATACAATAATTGCATCGCTTACATTATCAATTATACCGCTTGAATAAGTCTCCACAACCTGATACTGCCTCTGCAGAATGTCTAATCTCTGCTTTGTAAAAATATAGACAAAAAGGAAAAATCCTATTGCAATCAGTAATATCGTAATAAAAATCAGCCTTCTGTAAATACGCTCGTTTATATCTTTTACAGTATCCAATGAGAGGCCGAGCCTGAACAGGCCGATTGTAACACCTGAATTTGTAAAAGGGTGAACCGCTTCAAAAATCTCACCGGAATTAAAACGCGCTGTTCTTGTGGAAAATGTGGAATCATAAAAAGATTTTGTCAGGAACGGAGAATCTTCAATTCCGTCTAATTCGCTGACATTTCCCGACGCAGCAATAATGTGGTCTGTCCCTTGAAGCGCTATATAGACAATTTGGGGATTTGCCTGTACTACCTGCCTGATTAAAGCTCCAAAATGAATATTCTTCTTAAAATCAAGCATCTCATCTGCATCAACATTTAATACAATTGCAGAATTATCTTCTGCTGCAAGCGCAACAGCATACCTGTATCCGGTTCCTCCCTTTGCTTTTTTATAACCGACAGTCAGAGTATCAGCCTTGCCGCTGAAAATGGGGTTTAAAAATTTTTGTGAATCAAGGCCATCAAATTTAAACATATGTATGCGTTTGAAATTTGAATAGATCAATTCCCCTTTATTATTAAAAATATTTATCCTGTAAATTTTATTTTTGCGGCTGATATCAGATAATATTTTATCTGTTACTATTCCCCTCTCATACATCAATTTTATGTATAATGCATTATTCAGCAGTCTTTGATGAGTTATTTTATCAAGGTAAGTTGTTGAATTCAGAGTATTCTGTGAAGCAATAATTAATGATTCCAGAAGAGAGTGGGCCTGTTTTGTCATTAATTGATAAAGCTCTTTTTTACTCTGCTTTAATTCTATTACTGCACTTGAAACCATTAACGCAGCAACAATGACAAAAATAATAACTATAAAACGGAATTGTCCGGCAAGCTTTACTTTGTCTTTTCCGTATAACATAAGAAAGGGATCATCCTTTTTATGCAATTTAAGCAATAGCAAAGAAACATGCAAACATCAATTTCTGCAACGATTTTATCATACCGGCAATTCAAATGAAAATATTTTTCATTAAAAGTAATTATAATACTAAATTTATTGCGCCACTTTTTTTAATTTCCTGTTTGCAAATATCCATTAATTCCGTACATTTCTTTTTGGGTTAATTGACTATCTGAATATTTATCTACAATACTTGCAACAACATCGGCTAAATATTTTATTGGGAGGC
>JAGGVB010000130.1 GCA_021158245.1 bacterium
AATCCCTCACTAAAACAAAGAACGGCGATTTATCCCTGCCAGAGCTTTTTTCTTATGTAAGAACTCTTGATCAGGTTGTTGACATTGATTACAGAATGCCCGGATGCCCGCCTGTAGCGGATCAGATATGGAATGTGCTTGAGGCTGTTTTATCGGGAAATCTGCCGCCAAAAGGCGCGGTTATCGGTGTTAATCCAAAGACCGTATGTGACGAATGTCCGAGAGAAAAAAGTGAGGATAAGGTTGTTAAAAAGTTCGTCAGACCTCATATGATAAAAGATATTGACCCTGACAAGTGTCTTTTGGATCAGGGGATAATCTGTAACGGCCCTGCTACGCGTGCAGGATGCGGAGCTTTGTGTACTCAGGTAAATCTGGGTTGCAGAGGGTGTTACGGCCCTGCTGAAGGTATTGATGATATAGGCGGAAAACTTGCAGGTGCTATTGCATCAATGGTTGACAGCAATGATCCTGAAGAAATAGAGAAAATAGTTAATCAGATTCCAGACCCTGTGGGAACTTTTTACAGATTTAACCTGCCCGGATCAATCATAGGGAGAAAGATTTAATGAAAAAAGTCACAATAGATCCAGTTACCCGTCTTGAAGGACATGGAAAGATAGAAATTTTTCTTGATGATAAAGGTGATGTCAAAGATGCATTTCTTCAGGTTCCGGAGTTGAGGGGATTTGAAAAATTCTGCCAGGGAAGACCTGTTGAAGAGATGCCGAGAATTACCTCCAGGATCTGCGGAGTTTGTCCCGAGGCCCACCTTATGGCATCTGCAAAAGCAGGAGATGCTGTTTACAATCTTACAATTCCGGAAACAGCAAAGATGCTGAGGGAACTTCTATACATGATTTTTTATGTCACGGATCATACAACACATTTTTATGCTCTCGGAGGGCCTGATTTTGTACTTGGCCCGGGCGCGCCTAAGGAACAGAGAAATATACTCGGCGTTGTGCACAAGGTTGGTCTGGAAATAGGCGGGAAAGTAATAGGAATGCGGGGGCTCTGTCACGAGTTGATCCAGAAAATCGGCGGAAAGGCTGTTCATCCTGTGGGAGCTCTGATAGGAGGAATGTCAAAACGCCTTTCTCCCGAGCTGCGGGATGAAGTTCTGCAGGCAGGCAGGCAGGCTGTGGAGTTCGGGCAGTTTACCATCTCCATTTTTAATGATATTGTACTTAAAAACAAAGAGTATGTTGACCTGATACTTTCCGATACCTTTACTCACAACACTTACAACATGGGACTTGTTGACAAGAACAATCAGGTCAATTTCTATGACGGCGATATCAGAGTTGTTGATCCCGAAGGAAAAGAATTTGTTAAATTCAAACCTGAAGATTATCTGAAGCATATATCAGAACATGTGGAAGAGTGGACATATCTTAAGTTCCCGTTCCTCAAAAAGATCGGATGGAAAGGATTTACAGACGGAAAATCGAGCGGAGTTTACAAAGCTACGCCTCTTTCCCGTCTGAATGTTTCCGAAGGTATGGCAACGCCTCTGGCAAATGAAGAGTACCAGCGTATGTATGATACTTTGGGAGGAAAACCTGTACACCAGACCCTTGCAACTCACTGGGCACGCATTATCGAGCTTCTGTATGCTGCGGAGCGTTGGGTGGAACTTGCAGAGCATCCTGAAATTACAAGCGACCAGTTCCGTGCTGTTCCCACGGAAACACCGTCCGAAGGAGTGGGTGTTGTTGAAGCACCCCGCGGTACTCTCTATCATCACTACAAGACAGATGAGAACGGCATGATAACAGAAGTAAATCTCATTGTAGGGACAACAAACAACAATGCTGCAATAAATATGTCTGTTAAAAAAGCTGCTCAGGGATTGATTAAAAACGGTAAAGTGACAGATGAACTTATGAATATGGTTGAAATGGCATTTCGTGCATATGATCCCTGTTTTGGGTGCGCAACTCATACGCTTCCGGGCCAGATGCCGCTTATTGTCAGAATCAGAGATTATAAAAATAGTGTTATAGATGAGAAAAAGAGATTTTAATCAATAAAATAAAATTTGAGGGTGCCATGAGAGTGCGGATCAAAATGGAAGATAAAGAGAAATCTTTTATTCGGAAAGTTGCGGAACGCAGCGCACAGAACATATATGCATGCTATCAGTGCGGACGCTGTTCTGCAGGGTGCCCCTTTGCTTTTGAAATGGATATTCTGCCTAATCAGATAATCAGGCTTGTTCAACTGGGGCAGGAAGAGGAAGTTTCAGGATCAAAAGCGGTTTACCTGTGTGCATCATGTTTTACATGTCATTCCAGGTGCCCCAAGGGAATAGACATTGCAAGGATTGCAGAAGCAATAAGAGAGATTACTGAACCAAAGGGACAGGATCATTTCGGTCCTGATGATGTACCGCTGAAATGGGCAAAGGATCTGCCTCAGCAGGCTTACGTGGCGGTTTTTAAGAAATTCAGCAAATAAGCCCCCCAATGATTTTTTAATAAAGAGGAATTCATGAAAGTTCACTACTATCCGGGATGTACTCTTAAAGAGAAAGCTGTAAACTTGGAAGAGACAACCGTTAAAGCAATGAAAATTCTTGGTGTGGATCTGAAAGAGCCCGAAGGCTGGACATGCTGCGGCGCTGAATTTCCCCTGTCCGAAGAGAAAATCGCAGGTCTTGCAGCACCTGCCAGAATTTTACGTCAGGTGGAATCAGAAGGGGGAGACAAGGTTACAACAACCTGTGCATTCTGCTATAATGTTCTTAAAAGAACAAATTATGCTTTGTTGAATGATCCCCTTAAACACAAAAGAATAAATGCATTCTTAAAGGATGATATAAAAATTGATCACGAGACAAAAGATAGGAGCACAGGTTTTGCTCCTTATCACGGAGATGTCTCTGTGGTTCACCTTCTGGAATTTTTAAGGGATGAAATCGGATTTGAAAATATAAAAATGAAAGTTAAAAGGGATCTTTCAGGCCTTAAAGTAGCTGCTTATTATGGGTGCAGACTTCTGCGTCCCTATTCGGAAATCCTGATGGACAAGCCTGATGATCCTTCGATTTTTGAAGACTTTGTTGAGAGTCTCGGAGCACAGGTTATAGACTTCCCGTTCAGGCAGGAGTGCTGCGGTTCGTACATATCTGTTTCAGAGCCGGATGCTGCTGCAGAAGCATCTTACAGGATTTTACGATCTGCCCGGATCAGCGGAGCGGATGTTATGGTTTTAAGCTGCCCTCTCTGTTATTACAATCTTGACAGAAGACAGGGGCTGATAAAAGATAAGTTCTTGGAGTTCAGCGGTTTTCCTGTTTTGTATTTTACGCAGCTGCTGGCATGGGCGCT
>JAGGVB010000131.1 GCA_021158245.1 bacterium
AACTTTAACCCAGACTTTAACCTATGTTTTTCATCAAAGGGCATAAAGTCAGATTCATAGATTTGCAACCAAATGTAAAGAGTCAGTAAATATTTTTTATTTTTGCAGACAAGAATAATAACCCAAATCTGCCAACAGACGCGCCCGCACCATTTTGTTCTTTTATTTAAATTCGGTTTTTGTTATCTTCCGACATCCGCGATTCGTTTCGCAATATGCGGCAACGTTTCATGCTGCCGGCAAAATTTAGATCATGGGTTTGGATAGTAGCGATGTGGAGCGTTGCAGAAATAGACGTAATAAAAAGGATAAACCTGATGATAAAAAAAATACATATATATTGTGTTTAGCCCGCCAATTGGGAGAGATAAACACAATAGAGTTTATACAATCGTTAGGGACAAGATTTTTGAAAGAATGGTTTTAGTTGTAAATGAATTATAACAGAAATTAATAATCCAAGACTTTTAGATCAAATAAGACAATTTATTCGGATTAAGCATTATAATTTAAAAACCGAAGAGTCTTATATCAATTGGATTAAGCGGTTTATATTCTTTCATAATAAAAAATCCCTGTTGATTTTCAGGTTATGTCGCTTTATAAGAGGTATAAAGTAATTGGAAAAATATGGAAAAATATGTATAATATGAGTAATTATAAAATCAAGCAAAATAGATTCGGTAATTTAAAGAGCAATGATTGATTATTTTATTAGCATGTTTAGTTTTATGTTATGTGTTTATCGTTTTCCAATGAAGTTTTTATAAATGATTTTTCCCCAACTTTAATCTTTGTATAGTTATTTTTATTTATAAATTGAAATCTAACAGGGTAAAGAGATACTGAATGACTGATATTAACTTTAAAGAAAAAGCAACCCTGATTTGGTCGGTGGCCGACCTGCTGCGCGGTGATTACAAACAATCCGATTACGGCAAAGTAATTTTACCAATGACGGTTCTCAGACGTTTGGATTGTGTTCTCGCCCCGACCAAACAAAAAGTACTCGATTACCTGTATAGAGTTGAAAAACTATCCGACAGCGCAAAAGATTTAACGCTAAATAAAATTGCCGGACATAATTTTCACAACCGCAGTAAATTTGATTTTGAAAAATTGTCAGCTGATCCAAACAATGTAGCAGCAAACCTGCGGAATTACATAAACGGCTTTTCAGCCAGTGCCCGCGAGATTATAGAGTATTTCAATTTTGACGACCATATTGAACGCATGGACGATCCCAAAGCGGATATTCTTTTTCAGGTGGTTAAACGGTTTGCGGAAATTGATTTGTCGAATATGGGCTCAATGGAAATGGGCTATGTGTTTGAAGAGCTTATTCGCAGATTTGCCGAACAAAGCAACGAAACCGCTGGTGAGCATTTTACGCCCCGTGAGGTCATACGCCTGATGGTAAATATTCTTTTTAACGCCGACCGTAATATACTCACTCAAAAAGGAATCGTCAAAACGCTGTACGACCCGGCCTGCGGAACCGGCGGCATGCTCTCAGTAGGCGAGATACATTTATGCGACAAAAAAACCGGCCTGAATAAGGACGCCAAGCTGGAAGTGTTCGGCCAGGAAATCAACCCCGAGTCCTATGCCATCTGCAAATCGGATATGCTGATTAAAGGGCAGAATCCGGCTAACATTAAATTCGGTAATACGTTTACCGTTGACGGACTGGAAGACGAAAAATTCGACTATATGCTTTCCAATCCGCCCTTTGGCGTGGACTGGAAAAAAGCGGCAAAAGTAATTAAGGACGAACACGAAAATAAAGGTTTTGCCGGACGGTTTGGCGCCGGACTGCCGCGCATCAATGACGGTTCCTTGCTCTTTTTGCAGCACATGATTTCCAAAATGAAAGCGGACGGCAGCCGTATAGGCATTGTGTTTAACGGTTCACCGCTGTTTACCGGACAGGCAGGAAGCGGTGAAAGCGAAATCCGCAAATGGATCATTGAAAACGACTTGCTGGAAGTGATTATCGCCCTGCCCGACCAGCTTTTTTACAACACCGGCATTTCCACCTATATCTGGATTGTCACTAATAAAAAAAGCGCAGAACGCAAAGGCAAAATTCAGTTGATTAACGCCACTGGCGCCAGGGACGAAGAATTAATTAAAGAAGGCAAACGTGATTTCAACCGCTTCTGGGAAAAGATGAGCCGCAGCCTGGGCAATAAGCGCAAATACATTCCGGAAAACGGCGACGAAAAAGGCATAAAGTTTATTACCAAACTGTACGGTAATTTTGAAGAGAACAAATTTTCCAAAATTTTTCCCAATAAATTTTTCGGTTACTGGCGTGTTGCAGTTGAGCAGCCCTTGTTAATGGATAATGGAAAATTGAAAATGGATAATAAGGGGAAGGTAAAGGCGGATTCGTCATTAAGAGATTATGAAAATATTCCCTTTCTCAGAAAGGACAAAAGCGGCAAATTAGTTAATCAGACCATTGAAGAATATTTTGAACGGGAAGTAAAACCGCACCTCTCCGGCGCCTGGATTGACGAAAGCAAAACCAAAACCGGCTATGAAATTAATTTTACTAAATATTTTTACGAGTTTAAGCCCCTGCGATCACTTGATGAAATTAAAGCCGATATTCTTGCGCTGGAAGAAAAATCTTTAGAAATTGAGAAAACAATACTTGAATAAATTATGTTGAAGATAACAGGATAAAAGTATAATGCGTATAAACGTTCAACCAAAAATGTTAACCTGGGCGCGGCAAAGAGCACGTTTGAATATAAACGCCTTGCTGAATCGCTTTCCTAAATTTAATGAATGGGAACAGGGCGTAATTCAACCAACATTAAAACAACTGGAAGCTTTTGCACAAAAAACACATTTACCTTTAGGTACATTTTTCCTACAGGAACCGCCAAAAATCGAAATACCTATTCCTGATTTTCGCACAATGGTGTCTGGGTTATATGATCAACCGACCCAAGATTTATTGGATATCATTTATATCTGCCAGCAAAGGCAGGAATGGTATCGTGAATATTTACGAATGCAGCAACCTGAAGAATTAGGATTTGTTGGAAAAACAACTATTAAAAACGATGTTATTGAAGTTGCAGCAGATATTCGTAAGACGATAAATTTTAATCTTGATCAACGTTTACAAGCAAGAACCTGGACAGACGCTTTGCGTCTGTTTATTGATCAAGTGGAAAAGCAGGGCATATTGGTTATGGTCAGCGGCGTTGTGGGCAGCAATAATTACAGAAAACTTGATCTGGAAGAGTTTCGCGGTTTCGTATTAGTAGATAAATTCGCGTCTTTAATATTTATCAATTCCAATGATACGAAATCCGCAAAAATGTTTACACTTGCCCATGAACTGGCTCACATCTGGTTAGGAGAAAGCGGGATATCTAACATACAGGCCGAACATATTCCCAATGAAAAGACTGAGCGCTGGTGTAACCAGGTTGCTGCCGAATTGCTTGTACCGTTAGAAGATTTAAAAAAATATTATAGCGCAGATAGCAAATTAAATACGGAGATGGAACGGTTAGCCCGCCGTTATAAGGTCAGCACATTGGTTATTTTAAGACGCATCTTTGACCTGGGCGCAATTAACAGAGAAGATTTTTGGGAAACATGGAATATTGAATTTGAACGGCTTTTAAAAATTGAACGGCGCAGCAGTGACGGCGGGGATTTTTACAGAACCTTAGGCGTTCGCATAAGCAGGCGTTTTGCAAGCGCTGTTGTCAGCAGTACTCTGGAAGGACAAACCTTATTCCGTGACGCTTTTAAAATGCTTGGGATAAAAAAGAATTCCACTTTTCAAGAGATAGTAAATAAGCTTGGATATATAAAATGAGTTACTTACTGGATGCCAACGTATTTATACAAGCTAAAAACCTTCATTACGGATTCGACTTCTGCCCTGCCTTTTGGGAATGGCTTATTGTAAATAATGAAGAAAATAAAGTGTTTAGCATTGAGAAGGTTGGAGACGAAATCAATGCCGGAGATGATGAATTAGCGGTATGGGCTAAAGAACGGGGATCGGATTTTTTCCTTAAACCTGACGCACAAACAGCTGCTGAGTTTGCTAATATCAGCCAATGGGCAACCGGACAGAACTATGAACCGGCAGCAATTAACACTTTTCTGCAAGTAGCGGATTATTACCTTGTGGCACATGCATTATCTCATAAGTTTATCATTGTAACACACGAAGTCCCTGCTAACTCTACAAAAAAGATAAAGATACCCAACGCCTGCATTGGATTAGGCATTAAGTTCATGTCGCCTTATGAAATGCTGCGCCATGAAAAAGCTCGATTTGTGCTTGGAAAAATATAAAGAGTTAAAATGCAACGCTACGAAAAATACAAAGACAGCGGCATTGAGTGGATTGGGGAAATTCCGGAACATTGGGGAATAAAAAAATTAAAATATGCAAATGTACTAATTATGGGACAATCACCTGATTCTACAAAGTGCAATCAAAGTCAAATTGGGATGCCATTCTTACAGGGCAATGCTGAATTTGGTTTAACATTTCCTGAAGAAAAAAATTGGTGCACCGAACCGAAAAAAATAGTAAAGGAAAATGATATACTTGTTTCTGTAAGAGCGCCCATTGGTGCTGTTAATATTGCAGATAAGAAATTTGGTATTGGACGTGGTTTATGCGCAATTCGTAGTAAATGTTATAAATATCATTATTATTTAAGTTTGAGTTTTAGAGAAGAATTAGAGAGGTTAGGCACAGGCTCTACTTTTAAAGCGGTTTCAACAGAACAAGTAGAAAATGTCTTCCTACCACTTCCACCCCCAGATGAACAAACCGCCATCGCCGACTACTTAGACCGCAAAACCGCTGAGATTGACGAGCTGATTGTCAAAAAAGAACAACTGCTTAAACTCTACGAAGAAGAAAAAACCGCCATCATCAATCAGGCGGTTACCAAAGGCATCAATCCCGATGTCAAGATGAAAGATTCCGGCATCGAGTGGCTGGGCGACCCTTCGACTGGGCTCAGGGCAGGAATTCCCGAGCATTGGGAAGTGAAGAAATTGAAGTGGATAATAAAAATTGGAAATGGCGAAGGAATAAAATCTGAAATGATTAAAGACTTTGGCAAATATCCTGTTTATGGTGGGAATGGTATTTTAGGATATACAGAAGAATTTAATAATAATGACAATGTTTTTGTAATAGGTAGAGTAGGTGCAAAGTGTGGAAATATTCGTTTAGTTGATGGCCCTAAATGGATTAGTGATAATGCTTTAGTTGCATATAGTACCGGTAATCTGGAATATTTATTTTATTCTATTCAAAATTTAAATCTCAACAATCTTTCAAATAAAAATGCTCAACCATTGATTACTTCGACGATGGTCAAAGAACAAAGTATCTTTCTACCACCGCCTAAAGAACAAACCGCCATTGTCGCCCACATTGAAAAAGAAACCGCGCGCATCGACGCCAAGGTGGAAAAGACAAAAAAACTGATCGAGCTGTTAAAAGAGTTTCGCACGGCCTTAATCAGCGAGGCGGTGACAGGGAAGATTAAGATAATTGAGAATGGATAATGG
>JAGGVB010000132.1 GCA_021158245.1 bacterium
CAACGTGCATTGCTTACAATAGCTCCTATATTGATTTAAGTTTTGTCCATTATCAAAAAATTTCTGCTGATAGCCTTCCGAACCACTCTGTTGCAATTGTGGGGTGGGATGATTCAAAAAAGACCCAGGCAACTGTACTCGGTGCATGGCTTGTAAAAAACAGCTGGGGTACAGGCTGGGGCATTGAAGGTTATTTCTGGATTTCATATTTTGACAAATGGGCCGGGCATCATCCGGAAATGGGAGCTGTATCATTTTACAATGTTGAACCCATGGAGTATGATAATGTTTATTATCATGATTATCATGGGTGGAGAGATACCTTAACTTACATTTCAGAAGGATTTAATAAATTCTATTTAAAGGGAGATGAAGAACTTAGAGCAGTAAGTTTTTTCACAGCTGCAGATACAGTGAATTATGTTGCAAGGATTTATCTGAAATTTAATGGTACAAGCCTGCAGAATTTAGCTTCAGAGATTTCAGGCACTATTGATTTTTCAGGTTTTCACACTGTAGATCTGGACAGCAGTGTAAGCCTTGCCCAGGGTGCACCGTTCTATCTGTATCTGTATTTGTCAAAGGGAGGACATGCTATTGACAGGACTTCAAAAGTACCGGTTCTTCTCGGAGCAACTGCCACAGGTGAAAGTGTGGTTTCAAAAGCAAGCCCTGAACAGAGCTATGTTCTTGACGGATCAGAGTGGAAAGATTTGTACGATTTTTATCAGCCTGACAGTATTGCTTGGATTCATACTGCAAATCTCTGTATAAAAGGGCTTACTGTGGATGTGACACAGACAAGCGTAATGGACGGTTATTCAGGTATGCCGGAGGATTTTGTTCTGTACCAGAATTATCCTAATCCGTTTAACCCTTGTACTACAATCAGATATAAAATACAGAAAAGAGCTGAAGTTTTAATAAAAGTTTTTGATGTAAGCGGAAAAGAGATTATAACTCTGGTTAATGGTGTAGAGGATCCGGGAGAGAAATCAGTTCAGTGGCAGGGTATGGATAGTAATGGAAATCCTGTAACATCAGGTGTTTATATTTATCAGATTACAGCCGGCTCTCATGCTGAGGCAAAAAAGATGATTCTGGTGCGGTGACAGATATTAAGTATATAATAAAGTTAGTTATAATGTTTTTATCTGGTTTGTATTTATTGTAAAGATAAAGGTCCCTAATATAGGTTCTTTTGAGCTTTAGTTGGAAGTATTAGGTTAATTGTAAAATTAAAAACATATATTTACTATATTGGTGAAGGAAACGGTCGCGACTGTTCTTTCTTCTTGTTTGTTAATTTTAATTTTTTATTATTTCTGTAATATAAACTTCTTTGTTTTTTTTGGCTAATTTATTAATTCCCTTAAGATTGTGGGCAGGCACTTTTTTTATCCCGATTCTTACTATTATATTTTTTTTAAAAGAGAATCGGGATGGGAATGACAGCTTTAGTGTGCAGGTAAACTGTTTTTGTCTTGACTTTCCAATATAATTTAATTACAATGGTTGTAATCTTTTTTCTAAGAAGTAAAGAATGTTTTGGAGAAATTGAGAATACAGTGAAGTTTATCGAAAATGAAAATACAGAACTCAAAAAATCAACCGGCGAGTTAAAAAAAGGTATTATTTCCATTGCCGCTATTTTGAACAAACACGGAAAAGGCGAATTATACTTCGGGGTTAAAAACAACGGCAAACTTATCGGACAAAAGGTAAGCGAAAAAACTTTACGGGATATTTCGCAAGCAATAAGCAGCCATATAGAGCCAAAAATATTGACCGCTGGGGCTCTGGTTTGCAGCGCATAGACGCGAATGTAAAGAAAACAATATCCGCTATGGTTTTAAAACACTGAGCAGCGGATTTCTGGTAACCTTTTACCGCCCTGTGACGGATAAAGAAACTGCTGATGAGAAAACTGTGGGGAAAACTGTGGGGAAAATTTTAGAGGAGATTGAGCAAAATCCATCAATAACCCGCAAAGAACTAAGCGTTCAGACAGGGTTATCCGTTAGGGGGGTTGAATGGAATCTGAATAAACTTAAAAAAGAGGGAATTATCAAACGCATCGGGCCCGCAAAGGGCGGTCATTGGGAAATAACTGAAAATAATTATGATTGATAAAAGCTGCCTTCGGCTACGCTCAGGCAGCGGAAGAGATCGCTCGTTGAGCGAAGTCGAAACGAGCGACAATTAAGAAAAAAGTCAAGGGGAAATACGTTTCTTAACCAAAAGAAGGAGAGTTTAAAATGAAAAAATTAACACTAATTTTAGTTGTAATTGCTTTAAGTATTACAATATTTGCTTGCAGCGGAGGAAATTCTCAACAAAAAAATAAAGCAGCAGCAAAAAAAACAACTCAGAAAGCTGAAATTAAAAATACTGATGTTAAAAAAGAATTAATTGTTTCTCTTACAATCGGCGGAGAAGAATTAAAACTAAAAGAAGCCGGTATCAGAAATAATGCAATAACACCGGGGCAAAAAAGCAATGATTATACAATTGATGCAATTACGGCAGGAGAGGGCCAAAACACAGACGAAGTTGCATTCAGCCTGGATTTTACTGCAGCCGGGCCTGGCGAAGCAACACACCCGTACATGACATTAAAGACATACAAAATCAACAATGTTTCCGTCCAAATTGAAAAAATTGAAACAAAAAAAGGTACTTATGGCGGAACAAGAGTTACTTCAATAAAAGGTTCATTTAATGGGCAACTGAAGAAAAGAGGCGAAAATGGTTTTCCAACAGGAGACTTAATGAATTTCAGCGGAACTTTTGAGAAGTAACCCATAATAAAAAGAGCTCGGAAGATAGTAACGGATTGTTAAATACATAAATAAGCAAAGTAAATGATATGTTTTGTCTATATTACATCAGAAAATTTTCTGTTGCAGGAGTAAAATATTTGATACAATTTTTGTAAATTCTCAGGGGCGTGCAGAATTTTTTAAAAATTATTATTGACTTTAAATAAATTTATTTGTAAAATCAAAACAAGATGGAAAAACTGAATTTAAAAAATATAGATTTAAAAGTTAATAATGTAACTGCTTTTGCATGGTGGTGGCGCTGGATATTCTGCGCCCTCCTGTAATATTTCATAAATAATCAAGACCTTAAGGTGGGAGCTATAAAAATAGATTCCCGCCTTTTTTATTTTCAAAATCAACATGAAGCTGCGGGAATCACTCCCGCGGCTTTTTTTATTTTCGGAGGAAATTATGAGTATTAAAAAAGCAATTCAAAAAGTAGCGGAGCAGGAGCACCTTTCTGTGGCAGAAGCAAGGTCTGCTGCAGAGGAAATTATGAGCGGAACTGCCTGTGATGCTGAAATTGCCGGCCTTCTGATGGGGCTGAAACTTAAAGGAGAGACTGCAGAAGAGGTGGAAGGCTTTGCGCGTGTTATGCGGGAAAAGTCGACAAAAGTGGTATGCAGAAAAAACACTCTTGTAGATACCTGCGGTACAGGCGGAGACGGGCTGAATACTTTTAATGTGTCAACTGTTGCTGGAATTGTTGCTGCAGGTGCAGGATGCAGGGTTGCAAAACATGGCAACAGGTCTGTATCAAGCAGCTGCGGGAGCGCAGACATACTTCAATCCCTTGGTGTAAACATTGATATAAGCCCTGAAACAATGGCAGAAAGCATTGACCAGGCAAATTTCGGGTTCCTGTTTGCACCGAGACTTCACTCCGCAATGAAGTATGCAATGAATACACGGAAAGCTCTCGGAGTACGGACAATTTTTAATATGCTGGGGCCGGTCACAAATCCTGCAGGAGTAAAGCGGCAGCTTATAGGCGTGTATTCGGATGATATTGCTTTTGTTATTGCCGAGACCTTAAAGAAATTAGGGTCCGAACATGTGGTGATTGTGCACAGCAGAGATGGCCTTGATGAAATTTCTGTCTCATCATTGACAAATGTTGTTGAATTAAAAGACGGAGAAATATTCAGCAGGGAGATAAAACCCTCGGATTTTGGATTCAGCGATGCATCCCTTAATGATTTAAAGGGCGAAGGGCCGGAAAAGAATGCAGAGATTGCACTTTCAATCTTGAACGGAGAAAAAGGCGCAAGGAGGGATTTTGTTCTTATTAATGCAGGTGCTGTTATTTATGTATCAGGGCATGCGGAATCCGTAAGAGAAGGAATTTTAATGGCTGAAGACTCAATTGATTCAGGAAAAGCAATAAAGGTTCTCAATGATCTCAAAAAAATTACAAATACAAATCAGAGGTAACCAGTGTCAATTTTAGAGAAGATAGTACAGGTTAAAAGGGAAGATACTGTAAATAACAGAGAATATTATGACCTGTTGAAAAGAGATTTTGCATATAAAAAAGTTAAAAATACCGGTTTTTTTTACAGTTCTATTCAAAAACCGGGGTTAAGCATCATTGCGGAATACAAAAGAAGCTCTCCGTCTGAAGGAGTTATCTCACAGAAAAAATCTCCTGCACAGCAGGCTGGATATTACAGGACAGGAGGTGCGAGTGCAGTATCTGTACTGACAGACATGGCCTTTTTTAACGGGTCGAATGAGGATCTGCTGGCAGTAAAATCATCTGTATCACTCCCTGTTCTAAGAAAGGATTTTATTATTGATGAGGGACAGATATACGAATCATTTTTTCTTGGAGCTGATGCTGTACTTCTTATAGCGGAAATTCTTGATTATGAACAGCTAAAAGATTTTCTCCGCATAATAAATGAGGCGGGCATGGATGCACTTGTAGAGGTGATATCTGCAGGAGAACTTGATAAAGCATTAAAAGCGGGGGCACAGATAATAGGAATCAACAATAGAAATCTTGAAACTTTTGAGATAGACATGAATCTTGCTCTTTTCCTTAAAGATAAAGTGCCTGAGGGAATCCTGACTGTAAGTGAGAGCGGAATTACCGAAAAATGCCAATTTCAGGCTGTACGGGAAATGGGTTTTAACGGTGTCCTGATAGGGACTTCTCTCATGCGGTCTTCAAATCCTGCTGAATATCTTTTACATCTTTCAAGCCGGGAGGAATAATATCATGATGAGGTCTACGAGCGTACCAAGAGTAAAAATTTGTGGAATTACAAATCTTGAGGATGCAATGGAAGCAGTTTGTTTTGGTGCAGATGCTTTGGGGTTTGTATTTGCTCCCTCTCAGAGAAAAATAGATGTTTTAAAAGCGAGAGATATCATTCAGAAGCTTCCGCCGTTTGTAGCCAGTGTGGGTGTTTTTATGAACCAGAGTTTAGACTTTGTTAAAAAAACTGCGGCTGTTTCCGGCATTGATGCTGTGCAGCTTCACGGCGAAGAGGACGCAAATTTTATAAAAGATATTGAAATACCTGTAATTAAGAGAATAAAAATTTTAGATACGGATACAGTAGGGAAAGTAAAGGATACTGCGGCCAGGATAAAAGTTGCAGGTTATATTCTGGACCCCGGATGCGGTGACGGAGATCAGTTTAAGTGGTTGAATTTCAGAGAACTGCCGAAACAGTATCCAATAATTATTGCCGGAGGATTGACTCCGGAAAATGTTAAAAAAGCTGTAAATATTATAAAACCTTTCGGGGTTGATGTCTCTTCAGGAGTTGAAAAATCCTTGGGCATTAAGGATCATGAAAAAATAAAAAAGTTCATAATGGAGGCGAAATGCAGTTTGATGTAGATGAAAAAGGAAGATGGGGCGGTTTCGGAGGCATGTATGTACCTGAAACAGTGATGGGTGCTCTTCAGGAACTCTCTCTGTTCTATTCAAAATGTTTAAAAGATTCTGTCTTTAAAAACAGGCTGGATGAGTTGCTTAAAGATTATGTAGGCAGGCCCACGCCTCTGTATTTTGCAGGTAATTTAACTGATTTTGCAGGAGGCGCGAAAATTTTTCTCAAAAGAGAAGATCTTGCTCATACCGGAGCTCATAAAATCAACAACAGCATGGGACAGGTACTGCTTGCAAAAGAGATGGGAAAGAGCCGTGTTATTGCTGAGACAGGAGCAGGCCAGCATGGTGTCGCGACAGCAACCGCGTGTGCACTTTTTGGAATAGATTGTACAGTTTACATGGGCGAGGAAGATGTGATAAGGCAGCAATCTAATGTGATGAGAATGAAGATGTTGGGATCTGAAGTCAGAGTCGTTGAGAGCGGATCAAAGACTTTGAAAGATGCAGTTAATGAAGCAATGAGAGACTGGGTTGCAAATGTGGAATCAACCTACTACTGCATCGGATCTGTAGTCGGCCCGCATCCCTATCCTCTCATTGTCGGAGATTTTCAGTCTGTTATCGGTAAGGAGGCAAGGGAGCAGATACTCAATGCTGAGGGCAGCCTGCCTGATGAACTGATTGCGTGTGTGGGGGGAGGGAGCAATGCTGCAGGATTTTTCAACGCCTTTCTCAATGATGATGTTCCTTTAACAGGTGTGGAGGCCGGAGGATACGGTTCAGGGCCGGGGGAACATGGGGCATCCCTGTGCCTCGGAAGTGTGGGAGTGCTTCACGGTGCAAAGACCTATATTCTGCAGAATGATGACGGCCAGATAATCGAATCTCACTCTGTTTCAGCAGGCCTTGATTACCCCGGAGTGGGCCCGGAACATGCTTATTTAAAAGATACGGGAAGGGCAAAGTACTGTTTTGTAAGAGACCGTGAGGCTGTTGATGCTGCGGTTTTAACCACAAGGAAAGAGGGGATTCTGCCTGCGCTGGAGAGCAGCCATGCTCTCGCCTATGCCTTTAAGAGAGCAGGGCAGATGGAGAAAGATCAAACTATTATTGTCAATCTTTCCGGCAGAGGAGACAAGGATCTTAATACTCTTGAGGGATTAATATGAAAATAAAAGAAAAATTTGAATCTTTGAAAGAGAAGAACGAAGCTGCACTAATCTGCTTTTATACTGCAGGATTCCCTGATTTTAGTACATCAATGAGAAATATTCGGGTTCTTGCGGAAAATGGTGCAGACATAATTGAAGTCGGAATCCCGTTTTCTGATCCGATTGCAGACGGAGTCGTAATTCAGAAAGCTTCGGTTCAGGCTCTGAAAAACCGGATAAGCCTGATGAAAATTATAGAAGGTATTTCAAAATTGAATATTACGGTGCCTGTGGTTTTTATGAGCTACCTTAATCCGGTTTTAAAATTTTCTTTAAAGGAATTTTTCAAGCATGCTGAAGAATCGGGAATTGCAGGCATAATCTTCCCTGACCTGCCTGCTGAAGAGTCGGAAGAAATACGTTTTTTTGCTGATGAGAGGGATATTGATACAATTTTTCTTGTATCGCCCGCATCATCCGCAGAAAGAATAAAAATGAACGCTACGATCTCCAGGGGATTTATTTACTGTGTTAGTGTTTCCGGTGTTACTGGAATGCGTTCAAGCCTGTCAGAGCAGGCCCGTCCTTTAATACGCAGAGTATCACAAGTAACAGATACACCTGCTGCATTGGGATTTGGGATTTCCACTCCAGTGCATGTAAGAGAAGCATCGGGAATTGCTGATGGAGTAATTGTGGGTTCTAAAATTATTGACGAAGTCATGAATGGCGGTGACCTGAAATTATTGGTCAGGGAGCTTAAAGATGCAACTATTCGATAAACAGGAGGTTAATGTTGGTAAATTTTAAAATAAATTTGCCGTTTATCCTGGATTTGGAAACCTCTTTTGATCCGCTTCTTATTTTTAAGAATTTGTATTCAGAGGATGATTACGCTGTTTTGTACGAATCCATGGATTCCCTCGGCGCAAGGGGCAGGTTTTCATTTATTGCAGGAAACCCTGTGATGGTTCTTCAATCCGCAGATAACGGGACAATTGTCAGATCAAAGGAAGGTTCCTCTTTTGAAAAGGAAGAAACATTTTCACTTTTGCGCAGCATTGTAAAATCCGGTCCTGATGTTCGTGGAGAAGAGCCGTTTTTGGGAGGAGCTCTCGGATACATCGGTTACAATGCAGCAGGGAAATTTGATAAGATCAATACGTCAAACTCCAAAATTAAAGAATTTCCCGATATTCTTTTTTTAATTCCCGGCGATATTATAGTTGTGGATCATGTCAGAAAAACCGGTAAAATAGTTGTTTACGGAGAAAACAGGAGAGAAAGAGCTGAAAAAATAAGGCAGAGACTTGTCCTTCTGCCCGGGAAAAAGGAAAACAAGCTTAATGAAGGTTTTCAACAAACCGGCCTGCCTGATTTTAAGGCAAATACGACCAGAGATGAATTCTGTGAGATGGCAAAAAAGGCAAAAGAGTACATTATTGCAGGTGACATTTTCCAGGTTGTAATATCACAGCAATTTGAGTTTGAGCTGAAAACATCCCCTTTAACACTCTATAATGCGCTGCGTTTTACTAATCCCGCACCTTATCTTTACTTCCTTAAACTTAAAGATTTTACAGTTCTGGGGTCCTCTCCTGAGATGCTTGTGGAAATTAGAAACGGTATTGCAACAACGAGGCCGCTTGCAGGAACGAGGCCGAGGGGAAATAACCCGGAAGAAGATAAAAAGATGAAAATGCAGCTTATGCTGGATGAAAAAGAGAAAGCTGAGCATATAATGCTTGTCGATCTGGCCAGGAATGATCTCGGAAGGGTCTGTGTTCCCGGTACGGTTAGAGTGGACAGCCTTCTTAAAGTAGAAAAATTTTCCAAAGTTATGCATCTTGTTTCAAATGTTACAGGGCAGGTTAAAAATGATACAGACAGCTTTGATGTTGTTAAGGCATGCTTTCCTGCAGGTACTGTTTCGGGCGCTCCGAAAATCAGAGCTATGGAGATTATTGATGAGCTGGAAAAAGCTGACAGAGGAGTTTATGCAGGTGCAATAGGTTATTTTGGCTTTGACGGAAACAGCGAGACCTGCATAGGTATCCGCATGATAGTATTAAAAGGAGATAAGGGTGTTGTACAGGCAGGAGCAGGTATTGTTGCTGATTCTGTTCCTGAACGGGAGTATGACGAAACAATTAATAAGGCAAGGGCTGTTCTGCAGGCCGCGGCTCTTGCAGGGAGTAAAAATGATTTTAGTGATTGATAACTACGATTCTTTCGTGTTTAATTTAGTCCAGTACATTGAGGAGCTGGGGCATATAACTCTGGTAAAAAGGAATGATGAGATAAGTATTGATGATATAGCGGCTCTTAAACCTTCGGCAATAATTATTTCTCCCGGACCGCGGACTCCTGCAGAGGCCGGAATTTCAATAGAGGCTGTACGTGCGTTTTCCGGCAGAATTCCTGTTTTCGGCGTATGTCTGGGGCATCAGGCAATAGCTGCTGCATTCGGTGCAAAGATAGTGAGTGCTGATTCTGTAATGCACGGGAAGAGATCCAGAATATTTCATGACGGGAGGACAATTTTTAAATCTGTTGAAAATCCGTTTCCCGCGACAAGGTACCATTCCCTCGTTGTGGAAAAAAGCAGCCTGCCTTCCTGTCTTGAAGTCACTGCATGGACCGAAGATGGTGTGATTATGGGAGTCCGTCACAGTTTGTTTCCGGTAGAAGGAGTACAGTTTCACCCTGAATCTATTCTTACAAGCAGAGGCAAAGAGGTTATGACTAATTTTTTAGAGTATGCCGTACCTGCGAATTAAATATTTATTTGCAGTTTAATCGGTGGATGTGGACAGCTTTTAGTGGATGCGGACAGCTTTTAATTGTGTTAAATGTTTCTGTTGTTATATCTCTTCCATTTTTCTGATCTTTACTGCCTTAATTCAAAAGGAAACAGGTGTTTAAAAAAATAAAATAATTATATGAAGAAATTGTATTCTTCTTGACAATTTCTTAAAAAATAGGTATTTTACTATTGTTTATAAAGATATAATCAATGACTATTTATTCTTTTTAATCCTTTTGTGTTAAAAATATTTAAAAACACAAGGAGAAGCCATGTTCAGAAGTGAATCTGATTCATGTACCAATTTTAAGATCCCTGTCTTATTAAACTTTATTTTATTTTTTATGTTGTCTATGGCAGCAGGGAATATTTATGCACAGACCGGGAATCTTGAGGTTAAATTCAAGAGTGTTTCAATCTCGGATACTACAGTGCTGAGAGGTAAACAGGCCGGATTTCCTAATCCTGTCATGTCTATAATTACGGTTCGGGACAAAAAGGGAAGATATGTACACGGCCTCGCGGATACTTCAAAGTGGCTCACAGCTATGGATATTGCAGAGAACGGAGAAAAGGTCGATTATATATGGAAAACGCTTCTTGAGTATCATAAAGAAAATACATCTTTGCCGGATAATAAAAATATAAAAACAATGATTCCCGAATACATGGTCACGGAAGTACCGCGCATTAAAGGATATGGTGCGTCTATTGCCCTTGCCATGGATTGTTCGGGAAGTATTAACAACCTTGATGTTATTGAAGATGCTGCAAAGAATTTTGTCAGGAGCATGAGTAATGAGGATCAGGCGGCAGTAATAAAAATTACTGATTATATTATGGTTTATCAGACATTTACTTCTGATACAACTTTGTTGATAAATGCAATTTCAAAACCTACACCGGACAGAAGCGGAACTGCTCTTTACCAGGGAATATACAAGGCACTTGAGGAGTGTTCGGGCCAGCAGGGACGTAAAGTTGTTATTGTATATACTGACGGATTGGACGATAAGGGTGTTGTAACGCTTGACGAAATAATACAATATGCTAATAATTATGATATTGCAATCTATTCAATCGGTATTGGCAGCGGAACAGATATTGATGAAGTATCATTACAAAAAATGGCATATTCGACAGGGGGAACCTATACAAAGGCAAACAGGACAAATGATATTTCAAAAATTTATATGTCTATTTATCGCGATATCCAGGGATATTATATACTGGCTACAACAACCACGGACAGAAGAACAAACGGAACCTGGCGTATTGTTGATGTTTCTGTAAAAGATAAGGACGGAAATGAGGGCCGTGGCCAGGGAGAGTACTATGTTCCCTTTACGCCGAGAAATGTTAAAATAACAAAAAAAGCAGTTACTGAAAATTTTATTGTTGATCAGGGAGATACCCTGCTTTTTACAAGTGCATGTGATACTATAAGTTATGAAATTTCTGTAATTAACAAAGGGCCTGGGGTTGCTGAAAATGTCAAAATAACCGATCAGTTAAGTGATTCGCTTAAATACGTTAAATTTACAGTTCAGCCAGACAGAACAGAAGGGAAAACGGCGAATTGGGATATAGGATTACTTGATCCGGGGCAAAGCGTTAAAATCGGATATACGGCAAAAGTTAATGAGATTATGCCTCAGGAAAAAGTTGTTTTAATTAATAGAGCGGAAGTTTTTACGGATTATGATTCTGACCCGTCTGACAATACTGCACAGGTTAAAGTCTACTCAGCGGGCAGCCCCGATCTTACCGTGAGATGTATAAATCCGGGTTTTGTGCTGTCTCCAATGTACCCTTTTACTTTAAGTGCGTATGTTTATAATAATGGTAATGCCAATGCTGAAAATCCTTTTACTGTAAACTTTTTTATTGGTGATTATTCTAATGTCGCAGCAGTAGACACAGTAAAATC